>JACQXY010000010.1:76154-121397 GCA_016208485.1 Acidobacteriota bacterium
CGCGCGGCGCCGCCGGAGCGGAGCGCGCAGGAGTGGCCGTCGCCCGCGGTGATGGCGACCGCGCCCGAGAGGCCGGTGACCTCGACGGGGGCGGTGCTGTCCGTGGTCGTGCCGTCCCCGAGCTGACCGTAGGCGTTGTAGCCCCAGCAGCGCGCGGTGCCGCCGGAGAGGAGCGCGCAGGTGTGGTAGGCGCCCGCGGTGATCGCGACCGCGCCCGAGAGGCCGGTGACCTCGACGGGGGCGGTGCTGTCCGTGGTCGTGCCGTCCCCGAGCTGACCGTAGGCGTTGTAGCCCCAGCAGCGGACGGTGCCGTCCGCGGCCAGCGCGCAGGTGTGGTAGATGCCCGCCGCGACATCGGTTGCGATCCCCTCGCCCGCGGTGGTCACGACTGTCGGCGCGCTCAGCCCGCGGTTGCCCGCCTCGTCGGCCGCCCGTACCAGGATCTCGTAGCGCGTCCGGGCGCTCAGGCCCCCCAGGCGCGCGATGCGCGCGCTCCCGTCCCTCGTCGCCGCGACCGTGAACGAGGACGCGCACGCCCCGGCGGTCGCGCTCACGCAGATCTCATAGGTGAGGTCCGCACCCGGCGTGACCGCGTCGGTCGCGCCCGGCCAGTTGACCATGGTCTCGCTTGCCCCGGTCCCGACCGCGCGCACGACGCCGCCGAAGGCGGGCGCCGTCGAGTCCTCCACGTAGGTGACGGCGGGGGCGCATGAGGAAACGTTACCCGCCGCGTCGGTCATCCGCGCGCTGAACTGGGTCGTGGTGTCGTCCCCCACGGCGGCGGTCAGGCCGGAGGCGTAGTCGAAGGCCGAGCCTTCCGCGACCGGCGAGCCGGTGCAGCCCGCGAACCGGTAGACGCGCACGGTCGACCCCGACTCCGCGGCGCCCAGCACGGAGGGGATGTTGTCGTTCGCCGGCGATGCGGGGCTCGTGGCGATCGTGGGCGCCGCCGCGGTCCAGTCCACGACCCAGGTGTGGGCATCCGGCGTGGGATCCTCGTTGCCGGCTGCGTCGCGGGCGCCCACCTGGAACGTGTGGGTCCCCTCCCCCAGGCCGGAGAACGTCTGGGGGCTGGTGCAGTCGGCGAAGGTCGCCCAGTCGAGGCCGCACTCGAGGATGGCGCCAGGCTCGGAGGAGAAGGAGAAGGTGTAGTCCCACGCGTTCGTCGGGCTCGGCGGCCCGGAGTCGATCCTCGCCACCGGCGCGGTGGTGTCGATCGTCCAGGAGTGTGACGCCTCCGGGCCGGTGTTCCCCGAGGCGTCGGCGGCGCGCGCGCGGAAGGTGTGCGGCCCGTCCATGAGGCCCGAGTAGGCCTTCGGACTGGTGCAGGTGGCGAACGCGCTGCCGTCGAGCGAGCACTGCGCGTCGAAGCCCGGCTCGGGGGTGAACTCGAAGGTCGCCGAGCTGGATGTCGTCGGGTTCGCGGGCGCCGAGGTGATCGTCACTTGTGGGCCGCTGGTGTCCACGCTCCAGGCGCGCGACGCGGCGGTCGCGTCGGTGTTCCCGGCGGCATCGGTCGCTCGCACCAGGAACGAGTGCGAGCCCTCCGCAAGGGCGTTGTAGGAGACGGGACTCGTGCAGGCGGCGTAGGCGCCGCCGTCGAGCGCGCAGGAGAACCTCGCCTCCTCCGTCGCCGTGAAGGCGAAGGTCGCCGACCCCGACGCCGCCACGGACGGTGGCCCCGAGGTGATCGAGGTGTCCGGCGGGGTCGTCTCCAGGATCCAGGTGTGCTCGACATACGCCCCGACGTTGCTCGCGGGGTCGATGGCTCGCACATAGAAGGTGTGCGTCCTCTCATCAAGGCCCGAGTAGCTCTTGGGACTCGTGCAAGCCGCGAAGCCCCCGGCGTCGAGGAAGCACTCGAGGATCGCGCCGGGCTCGCTTGAGAACATGAAGCTCGCGTTGGTGGAGTTTGTGGGCGAGGGGGGACCCGCGGTGATGGCCGCCGCCGGCGCCACCGTGTCCACCACCCAGCTCACCTCGGCCGGCGCGCCGGTGTTACCGGCCTCATCGGTCGCGCGCACCCGGAACGTGTGGGAGCCATCCGCGAGGCCGGAGTAGCTCTTCGAGCCGGAACAGGCTGAGAACGCGCCGCCGTCGAGCGAGCACGCGGTGGTCGCCCCGGACTCGACCGTGAAGGTGAAGGTGGCGGAGGCCTGGTTGGTGGGGTTGGTGGGCGCCGAGGTGATCTCCACCTGCGGCCCGGAGGTGTCGATCGTCCAGGTGCGTTCCGCGTCAGAGGGATCGGTGTTGTCGGCCTCATCGGTCGCGCGCACCTTGAAGGTGTGGGCGCCCGGGTTGAGGTCCGCGTAGGAGCGGGGGCTCGTGCAGGCGCTGTAGGCCCCGGTGTCCAGCGCGCACTCGAAGCTCGAAGGCTCGGTCGCGTTGAAGGAGAAGCTCGCGGAGTCACTGGAGACGGTACCCGATGTCCCTCCGGTGACCGAGGTGTCCGGCGCGGCGGTGTCCACCGTCCACGCCCGCTCGGCCGCGGTGCCGGTGTTGCCCGCGGGATCGGTCGCGCGCACCCCGAACGTGTGCACGCTGTCCGCCAGGCCCGAGTAGGACTTGGGGCTCGCGCAGGACGCGAACGCCCCGCCGTCGAGCGCGCAGGCAAGGGACGCGCCCTCCTCGCTGGAGAACTCGAGGGTCGCCGCGGTCGCCTTTGTCGGGGAGGCCGGTCCCCCGGTGATCGACGCCGCCGGCGCCACCGTGTCCACGACCCAGGTGTGCTCGGCCGGTGCGCCGACGTTGCCGGCGGTGTCGGTCGCGTGCACCCGGAAGGCGTGGGCGCCGTCGGCGAGCCCCGAGTAGCTCTTGGGGCTCGTGCAGGAGGAGGATGCCGCTCCGTCGAGCGAGCACGAGAAGGCCGCTCCCGGATCCGACGTGAACGCGAACGTCGCCGAGCCCTGGTTGGTGGGGTTCGCGGGCGCGGAGGTGATGTTGACCGGCGCGCCGCTCATGTCCACGGTCCAGGTGCGCGTGGCGGCAGTGGCGTCGCGGTTGCCGGCCACGTCGGTGGCTCGGACGGCGAACGTGTGGGATCCCTCCGACAGGGTGGTGTAGGAGTCGGGGCTCGCGCAGGCCCGCCAGGCGCCCGAGTCCAGGGCGCATTGGAACGCGGCGTCCTCGTCGGCCGTGAACGAGAAGCTCGCCGCGTCGGAGCCGGTGACCCCGCTGGGCCCGGCGGTGATGGAGGTGTCGGGGGCGGTGAGGTCCACCGTCCAGGCCCAGGCGTCCGCCGCGCCGGTGTTGCCGGCGGGGTCGCGGGCGCGCACCCGGAGCGTGTGCGTCCCCTCCTCAAGGCCGGAGAGCGAATGCGGATCCGCGCACGGCCCCCAGGAGCCGGCGTCCAGCGCGCACTCGAAGGCCGCGGCCGGCTCGGAGGCGAAGTGGAAGGTCGCGTCGGTCGAGTTGGTCGGGCTGGACGGCCCCGAGGAGAGCGTCACCACCGGAGGCTGCGTGTCCACGGTCCAGGAGTGGGCGGAGGTTGGGCCGGTGTTGCCCGCCACATCGCGTCCGCGCACTTGGAAGGTGTGCGAGAGGTCGGAGAGGTCCGCGTAGGCCTTTGGGCTCGAGCACGGGGCGAAGGCCGCCCCGTCGAGCGAGCACGCGAAGGACGCTCCGGACTCGGAGGAGAACTCGAAGGTGGCCGTCTGGGCGTTGGTCGGGCTCGGGGGCGCCGCGGTGATGTCCACGCTCGGAGGCGTGGTGTCCACGACCCAGGTGTGCGAGGCGGGGGTCGCGTCCTCGTTCGCGGCCGCGTCGGTCGCGCGCGCCAGGAACGTGTGCGTGCCCTCGGGGAGCGCGGAGTAGGAGACCGGAGTGGCGCAGAAGCCGAAGGCTCCGCCGTCAAGGGAGCACGCGAAGGCCGCCGGCTCGCTCGCGTTCAGCGCGAAGGTCGCGGAGGAGGTCGCGACCAGAGCCGCGGGCGCCGAGGTGATCGTCGTGTCGGGCGCGGTCGAGTCTTCGACGTAGACCACCCGGGCAGAGCAGCCGGAGGCGTTCTCCGCCTGGTCCGTCGCCCGCACGGTGAAGGTCGTGGAGGAGTCGTCGGCCACGTGGACCGCGATCCCGTCGGCGAAGGCCGCCGCCGAGCCGGTCGCGAGCGCCGAGCCCGCGCACGCCGCCGCGCCGAAGATCGCGACCGAGGACCCCGGCTCCGCGGTGCCGCTGACAGCGGGGTCGTTGTCGTTGGCGGGGGAGGCGGGCGCGATCCCCCGGATGGCGGGGGCGGCCGGCGCCGCGATGTCCGCGAAGGTCGCGGTGACGGTTTGCGACCCCCAGAGGGTGACCGTGCAGGCGCCCGCGCCCTCGCAGGCCCCCGACCAGCCGGTGAACGAGGAGCCGGGGTCCGCCTGGGCGGCGAGCGCCACAGACTCCCCGCCCGGCTGAGACTCCACGCAATCCCCCGGGCAGTCGATCCCGCCGCTCGAACTCGTGACCCGCCCGGTCCCTGTCCCGGCGACGACCACGGTGAGGGGGAACCGACCGACGAAGATGTTGAGCCACTCGCTCCGGGACTCCAGAGCCGGAGCGCCGGCGTAGACGACGGCGCGCACGGTGTGGTTGCCCGCCGCCAGGGACACCGTGGCGGAGAAGTTCCCCGCCGGATCCGTGGTCACGTGGGCCACCGGGAACGAGCCGTCTTGCACCTGGACGGCCTGGGCCGGGGCGCCCAGGCCCTCGATCCTCACCGAGCCCGTCAGCGCGATCGGCGCGAAGGCGTCCGCGCCCTGCGGCCCCACAAGGGTCACTTCGAGCGACCCCTCCTGGGCCTGAGCGGGTGCCCGAACCCCGAGCACCGCGGCAGCCGACAGCGTGAGAACCGTGAACGCGCTCGCCGTTCGCCTCATGGCTGGCCTCCCCTGGTCCGAGAGATGCATCCCGCGTGTGGCTCCTGACTCGAACGACAGGTGGATGTACGCCACCTGCCGGCCCGCCGATCTTGGCCGGCCACCGGATAGGCGCTACGCGCCGCGTAGCGTCGCTACGCGCGGCGTAGCGCCCACCGGTCGGGAGCATGGATGGGGAGAGGGGCGCGATGCGGCTCGAGCGCCTGCTCCGCTGGTCCAACCGCCCCCACCGCCGCGCCGACTGTGTGTGGGTGGCGGACATGCGCGGCTTCATCGAGACCAGCGACGGCGCGCGGATCCTCGTCGAGATGGGCGGCAGGAGCCTGCCGGAGGAAGCCCCGGGAGGCTGCGCGACCTCGTGTGCTGGCTCTCGGCGCAGACCGACGACGAGCATGACGCTGCGCGCCTGGGCGTGCGTGAGCGAACTCCCGCCCGGCGACGGGCCCGGTGAGAGCTGAGGGCGGCGTGAAGCCCAGGAGAGAGGGTCGGCCTCCAGCGCGAGGCCCGCTACGACCGCAGACGCGTTTGTGCTGGTCACAGGGCTGCAGGGCGTTCACTGCCCCGGCCGCGGCGCGAGGGAAGCAGCCTCGGGGGTATCCTCTGGCCCGGTGAGCGAGTGGAGTCCCATAGATCTCGAGGTGCTTTCGCGAAAGCTCTCCGGGAAACGCGTCCGGGAACTCGAGTTGCCCGAGGGCGCCAGGCTTCAGGTTCGATTCGACGACGGCTCGGCGCTCCAGGTCACGCTTCGATCCGGGCGTGAATCGATTCACCTGGTGGAGAGCACCTCGCTCGGTTCGTGTCCTGATGCCGTACGGCCGACCGCACGCCAAGCCGAGTATCTCGGTTTCATCCGGAAGTACATGCAGCGGTTCGGCCGATCCCCCGCCGAGTCCGACATTCAACGGCACTTCCTGGTGTCGGCGCCGTCGGTGAACCAGATGGTTCAGATGCTGGAACGGCAAGGCTTCATCGAACGCGAGCGCGGAGTGCCACGGTCGATCCGGCTGGTTGAACCCGCCCTCTGCAGCCGCTGTGACGAGCGCCACCATTCCCGACATCCGCCCGCAAGGTGACGGTCAGGATCCGAGGCGTGACTGCCACGAGCGAGGATCGAACCCCGTTCTCATGCGACTCGGATCTCAACGCCGCGATCCTGTTGTTCCTGTTCTTCTTCATCATCGCCATCGTGGGCATGCCACTGCCGCTCCCGCCGCTGCTCCTCGTGTTCATCATCGTGCTGCTGCCCGTCTGCGCGTTCCCACCAGGCGTTCCCCCTGCGCACGTCAGGATAGGAATCCTCCGGCTGCCACCGCAGCCTCGACTTCGCGGCGATCGCGCGGATCACAAGCCGCCCATCGACGCTCATCCTCACCGAACTCGGCGAGGAATCCGAACCGCTCTCGAACCCGGCGCTCCCATCCCACGAGGTCGACGGACCGCGTGAGCTTCCCGACCGACTCCGGAGCGAAGTCCCGCGACCTTCGTGGCTCCAGGACATCCTCAGGAGTCAACGGCCCGCTTCCCCGGTCATCATCGTTCACGTCCTGCCAGACCTTGAGGACCCACAGGCGCCGGACCAGCCGCTCGTCGATCGATCGTCCGGCGAGCTGGGCGAGGTCGTACACGTCACGCCCGAGCGCCGTGCGTCGATACCGGGCCAGTTTCTCGGCGCACGCCTCGGACTCGTTGACCACCGGCAACGTCGGCAACTGGATCACATAGCCGCGATGTACCGGAAGCATGACGAACGGCAGAACCTCGGGCGACAGGACCAGCGGTCGCCGGGCGAACTCGATCGATGCCCCGACGTTCGGCCGGCCCAGATCCGCGTGCTCGACCGTCAGGCTCCAATGCCGGCCGTCGCCCCGGGTGGACTCGAGCCGATAGCGGAAGCCCGAAACCGAGGCGCCGTCTATCGCCTCGCACGCCGCGAGCACCTTGTCGTCCAAAGGAGCGCAGAAGTCGAGATCGGTTGAGAACCGTCCGGCGCCGCCGAGGCGGCACTTGCGCAGGCTCGTCCCACCCTTGAACACGAGGGCCTCGCCATCGAAGAGACGGAGCTCGGCGAGCAGCCAGAGCAGATGGTCTTGGGCAACGTCGAGCAGCGCCGCGTCGTAGGTGTCGGCACGCCCAGCACCATGGAGGCCGACCAGCGCCCGTGTCAGCGCAACAGCCACGTCAGGCCTTGCCGAGCGCGCTCTGGAGCGGGGCGATGAGCCGATCGACGACGCGGAACTCGCGGACCCATACAGCATCCGGGCCTTTGCCGAGCTGCACCGTGGGCAGGGCGGCCCTCGGTCGCCGTTCGAGCATGGTCCTGCCCTCGTCGGTTCGGTGCCCGGAGTGGAGCAGGTACGCAGCCCTCTGCCACGCCGAGGCCGACTGCCCCTCGAGCAGGTCCTCCAACCGACGAACACTGGTATCTGCGGCGACGTCGTCGAGGTGCGGAACGAGATCCGCCCACGCCCGGAAAGAGGCAGGCCGCACGGACAGCTGCACGATCAGCGCCTCGGGGCCGAACGCGGGCAGACCGCCTGCCCAGGCGGTGAGATCGAGTCGGCGCCTGCTCAGCAGACTCGGCGTCGGTCCGAGACGGACAGCATCCTTCGTGCGCCACCCGAGCTTCACCACCGAGACGTGCGGCCGCAGTCCGAAGGGTAACCTCGCTTCGGTCGGCAGCCAGAGCGCCACCGGACCGTCGAAGGCCCGGTCCAGGTACCCGAGGTGCCACGCTGCGGCCTCGCCGGCCAGAGCGAACGCGGCCTCGGGGTCGCGGGCCTTCCAGGCCCGCAGGTCGATGTAGCGGTCGATGATCTCCTCCTCGCCGGGAGGGAGATATGCCCAGGTTCCTTTGAGATGGAGGGGCGCCAGCCAGCCGAGCCGGCTCAGCTCGTCGATCGTTCGGTCAACCTCCCGCTGCGACTTCACCTCGACGAGGTAGGTCGCAAGGGTGTCGCGCGTGACGATGGAAGGTCTGTCCCGGGCGAGGCGTGCCAGCAGGGACGAGGCCCAGCCGGGGATCCTCCGGTTGGGGTTCCGTCCCCGCCCTCGACCGCGTGCGCGACGGTCATCGGTAGTTAGGTCCATGCCTGGATTCTAACACTCACGGCAGGATTCCAGGTCTGAAGCTAACCGCTTGCTTCACTCCGCACCTGGAGTTCTGCTGCCTCAGACCCGACTTCGGGCCTGTCCTACACGGACTCGGGGCTCGCGCCGGGCACCCGCTACTACTACGAGATCGCGGCCTTCTGGCCACCTGCCGGCCCGCCGATCTTGGCCGGCCACCGGATAGGCGCTACGCGCCGCGTAGCGTCGCTACGCTCGGCGTAGCGCCCACCGGTCAGGAGCATGGATGGGAGAGGGGCGCGATGCGGCTCGAGCATCTGTTCGACGGGGAGGCCTGGTACGCCGAGGAGGGGGCGTGGGTGTACCGGCAGCCCGAGGCCGCAGGCTACGCGGGCGGGGAAGGCAAGCTCTGGGGGGAGCGCCTCGAGGGCCTGCTCCGCTGGTCCAACAGCCCCCACCGCCGCGCCGACGGCGTGTGGGTGGCGGACATGCGCGGCTTCATCGAGACCGGCGACGGCGCGCGGATCCTCGTCGAGATGGGCGGCAGGAGCCTGCCCGAGGAGGCCCCCGGGCTGCGGCGCGACCTCGTCTGCTGGCTGTCCGCGCAAACGGACGACGATCGCTACCGGTGGCTGAACGACCTCGTCGGGGTGGTTGAGGCCCGAGTCGACCCGCGGACCACGTGGATGACGCTTCGCGCCTGGGCCTGCATGAACGAACTCCCGCCCGGCGACGGGCCCGGTGAGAGCTGAGGGGGATCTGGCAAGCGCGGAACGAGGCCGAGTGAGCGAGCCGGACGGTCACCGCGAGCGTAGTTGGTGCACGGGGACGAAAGGAGATCACATGAACCGGCGAGGAATTCGCAGGAATCGGACGTCGCTCGGGCCGGCCTCCCGGTGGCTCGGGGGAGCGATCGCCGTCGTCCTGCTTGTGGGGTCGGGGAGTCTCGTCCCGTCCCCGGCATGGGCCGACTCGGCGATTGCCCTGCACGGCGCCCTCCCATCGGGGCGCGTGAGCGCGGGCGCGATCTGGGACGCGAGCAACGCCTACATCTTCGGGGGCGACGACGGTATCTCGTACTTGGACCAGATCGTGCGGTACAACCCCGCGACGAACACGACCACGACGATGAGCGCCACACTGCCCTGGGCGAACTTCTCGATGAGCGCGATCTGGGACGGGAGCAACGCCTACATGTTCGGGGGTCTGGGGGCGGCCGGAAACCGGATCGTGCGCTACAACCCGGCGGCGGACACCGTCACCGTCATGGGCGCGACCCTGCCGTCGGCGCGCTCCGACACGAGCGCGATCTGGGACGGGAACAACGCCTACATCTTCGGCGGAGGCGCAACCGCGCACCAGATCGTGCGCTACAACCCGGCGGCGGACACCGTCAGCGTCATGAGCGCGACCCTGCCCACGGGGCGCTACGCCACCAGCGCGGTCTGGGACGGAAACAACGCCTATATCTTCGGCGGCTCGCACCTGAACCAGATCGTGCGCTACACCCCCGCCACGGACACGGTGGAGGTCATGCCCGACACGCTTCCCTCGGGCCGCTCCTGGACGGGCGCGATCTGGGACGGGAGCAACGCCTACATCTTCGGCGGTGAGGGCGGCTCCCTCCTCGATGAGGTCGTGCGCTACACTCCCTCTACGCACACGGTGACGCTGATCGCCACGCTTCCCTCGGCGCGGTCCGGCGCGAGCGCGATCTTCGACGGGGCCAACGCGTACATCTTCGGCGGCTGGACCGGATCCTCGTCCCTGAATGAGATCCTGCGGTACGACTTCGCGACGCACACGGTGGCGAACATGAACGCCGTGCTTCCGTCGGCGCGCTCCTACCCGAGCGCGATCTGGGACAGGAGCAACGTCTACCTCTTCGGCGGCAGGAACGGCGACCTCCGCCTGGACGAGATCGTCCGCTACAGCCCCACCACTGGCAGGACCACGACCATGGGCGCGAGGCTTCCGTCGGGACGCGCCGCCACGAGCGCGATCTTCGACGGAGGCGACGCGTACATCTTCGGGGGCTACGACGGCGCTGCCCACCTGAACCAGATCGTGCGCTACACCCCCGCGACGGACACGGTGCACGTCATGAACGCAACCCTGCCCGCCGGACTCTCCGCCACGAGCGCGATCTGGGACGGGGACAACGCTTACATCTTCGGCGGGAGCTACATCATCCAGCCGGAGTGGGGCACCTTCTATTCGGACCTCATCGTGCGCTACACCCCCGCGACGGACACCGTGACGACGATGGCCGCAAGGCTACCCTGGGGCCGGGGGTACACGAGCGCGATCTGGGACGGGGCCAACGCTTACATCTTCGGCGGCTACGACGGCTCCAATCGTCTGAACCAGATCGTGCGCTACATCCCCGCAACGGACGAGGCGGCGGCCGTGGCCGCTACGCTTCCGTCGGACCGGGGGTACACGAGCGCGATCTGGGACGGGAATAGCGCTTACATCTTCGGCGGCATGGGTTCGTACTTCGAGTCCCACGCGTACTGGGACCAGATCGTGCGCTACACCCCCGCGACGGGCATGGTAGCGACTATGGGCGGTACCCTGCCCACCGGACGCCTCGGCACGGGCGCGATCTGGGACGGGAGCAACGCCTACATCTTCGGCGGCGTCCAAACCTATTATCCTCCATTCCTGAACGAGATCGTGCGCTACAGCCTCGCGCCGGGCGCGCCCCAGAGTCCCGCCGCCTCTCCCGGGTCCGCCGCCGGTCAGATCAGCCTCACTTGGTCCCCGCCCCCCACGAACTCCCACTCGTACCCGATCACCGAGTACCGTATCTTCCGCGCGACGACACCGGGCTCGGAGGTCCTCCTCACCCAGCTCGGGAACGTCGGTACCTACACCGACTCGGGACTTACACCGGGCACTCGCTACTACTACAGGGTCGCCGCGGTGGACGCCGTATGGGTCGGCGTCATGTCGGCCGAGGTGAGCGCGGTGCCGCTCAGCCCTCCGGACGCGCCGGCGGGCCTGACCGCGACGCCCGGCCAGGGGCAGATCGCGCTCTCCTGGACCGCGCCCGCCTTCGACGGAGGCTCGGTGATCACCGAATACAGGCTCTACCGGGGAACCGCCCCGGGCTCGGAGACGCTGCAGGGAGCCCTTCTTCCAGGGGCGACCTCGTTCACCGACACAAGCCTCGGTAACGGCGCCACCTTCTACTACGAGGTCACCGCGGTGAACGCCGTCGGTGAGAGCGCGTTTTCCAACGAGGCCTCCGCCACGACCTGGAACGTGCCGAGCCTCCCGCAGAACCCCACCGCGAACGCGGGGCCCGGCGTGGGAGAGATCTCCCTCGCCTGGACGGCTCCCTCCTCCGACGGCGGATCCACTCTCTCCGGCTACAAGCTCTACCGGGGGACGGGCCCGGGCGGGGGGACGCTGCTGACGACTCTTCCTCCCGGGACGACCTCCTTCACCGATGCGGGCCTTGGCAACGGCGCGACGCGCTTCTACTCGGTCTCGGCCACCAACGTGGTCGGCGAGAGCCCCCGGTCCGCCGAGGTCTCCGCCCAGACTTTCACGACGCCCTCGGCGCCGACGCTTGCGGCCGCGGCGGGACCGGGCGTGAGCGAGATCAGTCTTTCCTGGACCGCGCCCTCCAGCGGGGGCACGCCCATCACCGGCTACAGGCTCTACCGGGGAACGGCCCCGGGCTCGGAGACGCTGCTCGCGACGCTCGGAGTGATGACGACCTACACCGACGTGGGCCTGCCCAACGGAGCGACTCGCCACTACAAGGTCGCCGCGGTCAACCTCGCCGGCGAAGGGCCGGCATCCAACGAGGCCTCGGCCACGACCTTCAACCTCGCATCGGCGCCGCTGAGCCTGACGGCCACCGCGGGAGCGAACCAGATCTCCCTGAGCTGGACCGCCCCGGCCTCGAACGGCGGAACCCCCATCACCGGCTACACGATCTACCGCGGGACGGCTCCGGGAGCAGAGGCGCCGCTCGCCACCGTCGATGCCGACGTCACGACCTACACGGACTCGGGTCTTCCCAACGGCGCGGCCCGCTACTACAGGGTCGCCGCCAGCAACGTCGTCGGGGAAGGTGCGCTCTCCGCCGGGGCGAGTGCCACCACCTTCGACGTGCCCGCGGCCCCGACCGCGCTCTCGGCCACGACGGGCTCCGGCCAGGGACAGATCGCGCTCTCATGGATCGCTCCCGCGTCCACCGGGGGCACGCCCGTCACCGGCTACAAGATCTACCGGGGGACCTCCAGCGGGACCGAGACCTTCCTCGTCCAGGTCGGCGGCGCCCAGACGAGCTACACGGACTCGGGCCTTGGCGACGGCGCGACCCGCTACTACAAGGTGAGCGCACTCAACTCGATGGGAGAGAGTCCGCAATCCAACGAGTCCTCCGCCACCACGATCGCGCCGCCGGGGGCGCCGCGGAACCTGTCGGTCCAGCCGGGGACATCGCTCGGGCAGATCGTGCTGACGTGGTCTCCGCCAGCTTCGACCGGCGGGGCGCCTCTCACCGGCTACCGCATCTACCGGGGAACCTCGAGCGGGAACCTGACCTACTACGACCAGATCGGCGACTCGACTTCGTACACCGACGGCGGGGCTCAGATCGCCACCAACTACCACTACCGGGTCTCGGCCGTCAACCCGCTCGAGGGTCCCCAGTCAGGCGAGGCCTGCAACCGTGCCTTCCCATGGGTCGGGCTCATTGGGTGCCCGGGTGGCGTGTGAGCGCGGTCTGCCGTGGGTCGCGCGAAAGGGAGAGCGGCGTGAACGACCGGCGTGATGTCCGGAGGGGGAAGGAGTGAGATGGCGATGGCGAGGGCGCGCGGGAAGCTCGGTGTGATGTGGATCGCGGTGGTGTTGGGGATGGCGTCGCTCACAGGCAGCGGCGGTCCCGCGGAGGCGGCAGGGGCGGTCTGCGGCCCCGGCGTCCAACTCTGGGAGGCCCGCCACAACGGCCCCGGGAACTCCAGGGACTCAGCAACGAGCCTGACGATGAGTCCAGACGGCGTCCGAGTCTACGTGACCGGTGCGAGCACCGGCACCGGCTTCGACTACGCGACCCTCGCCTATGACTCGGTCACAGGCGAGGAACTCTGGGCGGCGCGCTACGACGGCCCCGGGAGCGGCGGGGACCAAGCCCACGGTCTCGCCGTGAGCCCCGACGGCGCGCGCGTCTACGTGACTGGAGGGAGCTACGGCGCCGGCACCGACTACGACTACGCGACTCTCGCCTACGACGCGGCCACAGGCGCGCCGCTCTGGGAGGCGCGCCACAACGGCCCCGGGGGCCTTTCGGACGTGGCCAACAGCGTCGCCGTTAGCCCCGACGGCACCGGGGTCTTCGTGACCGGCTCCACCACCAGCTCCGGCAGCGATCCCGACTACGCCACGGTCGCCTACGACGCCTCCTCGGGCGCGCCGCTCTGGGTGGCGCGCTACGAGGGCCCTGCGGATGGCGACGACCGGGCCTATGGCCTCGCCGCGAGCCCGAACGGCGTCCGCGTCTTCGTGACCGGGCGGAGCTACAGCTCCGACACCTACTCCGACTATGCCACCGTCGCCTACGACGCCGCCTCGGGCGTGGAACTCTGGGAGCGGCGCTACAGCGGCCCGCGGACCGGCTACGACGTGGCGGATGCTCTTGTGGTGGGTCCGGGTGGATCGCGCGTCTTCGTGACCGGGCGGAGCGAAGGCCCGGCCGGGGGATCCGACTACGCGACCCTCGCTTACAGCGCGGGCGGCCCCTTCCCCGCGGCGCAGGCCTACGCCCTGCGCGCGGTGGTCCCGGGGCAGGACACGGGACAGGTCATGCACGTCGCGGCAGAGGGCGGCGGCCCGGCCGAGCAACGCCGGCTCGCCGCGCAGTACGTCGCCGGGGTCGCGGATGTCGAGATCGGACACACCGCGGCCTGGGGCGGGGGCGGGGACACCGATGGGTGGGCGGGGGCCTCCTCGACCCTCGGGCGCGTGAGCCTGCTGGGCGGCCTGGTGAGTGCCACCGAGGTGCGCGCATCCGCCTACGCGATCTTCTCGTGCGCGGACGGGGGCGGCGTGGGCTCCTGGGGATCGAGCTTCGGCACGGTCCAGGTTGCAGGGATCAATCACCAGGACCCCGTGGCGCCGAACACCCGGATCGAGATCCCCGGGGTGGGGACCCTCGTGCTCCGCGAGCAGATCCGCGAGGAGACGGACACCTCCGCGCGTATCACGGTGAACATGATCCACTTCGCGAGCGACGACGGGGCGCAGGACGTGGTCATCGGCTCGGCGACCGCCTCGGTCACGGCGTCAGGATAGGAGCCTGAAGGAGCGGGTCGTGACCGGGAGGTCGATGGGGGCCAGGACATCGGGGGAGGGACGCGCCTGGCCGAGCGAGTCGCGCCGGGAGAGGAGAAAGATCATGCGAGGGAACATCGGTCTGACAAGCAGATGCAGAGACGGGGTCGCGGCTGCGCTCTTGGTGCTTCTGGCGGCGTCTCTTGCGATCGTGCCGGGGAGTCCCGCGTTCGCGAGCGGAGGAGACCGGATCTGGGAGGCGAGGACCGCTACAACGGTCCTGCGAATCGGGACGACGGGCCTCATGCCCTCGCCGTGAGCCCCGACGGCGCCCGCGTCTACGTGACCGGGTCGAGCGTGCAGGGCGCCACCTACCCTGACTACAACTACAGCGACTACGCCACTGTCGCCTACGACGCCGCCACGGGCGCCCAGCTCTGGGTGGCCCGTTACAACGGGCCCCAGGGCCGCAGCGACGACGCGACCTCCCTCGCCATGAGCCCCGACGGCGCCCGCGTGTACGTGACGGGGGGGAGCGGGTACGGAGGCATCTACCCCGACTACAGCTACAACGACTACGCCACCCTCGCCTACGACGCCACATCGGGCGCGAAGCTCTGGGAGGCCCGCTACAACGGCTCCGGAAACGGCGGCGACATGGCGGAGGGCCTCGTGGTGAGCCCCGACGGCGCCCGCGTCTTCGTAACGGGGCAAAGCCAGGGCTCCGGCACCAACAACGACTACGCGACCCTTGCCTACAGCGCCGCATCGGGCGCGAAGCTCTGGGAGGCCCGCTACAACGGCCCCGCAGGCTGGTGGGACGCAGCCTTTGACCTTGCGGTGACCCCGGACGGCTCCCGCCTCTTCGTGACCGGGAGGAGCAGCGGCTCCGGCACCTCCTGGGACTACGCCACCCTCGCCTACGACGCCGTATCGGGGGCGATGGCCTGGGAGGCCCGCTACGATGGCCCCGGGGACGATTACGCTGATTTCGACGAAGCTTTGAGCGTCGCGGTGACCCCCGACAGCGCCCGCCTCGTCGTCACCGGGCGGAGCGACGGCCTCGGTACCGGGGACGACTACGCCACCCTCGCCTACGACGCCACATCGGGAGCGAAGCTCTGGGAGGACCGCTACAACGGTGCCGGGAACGGCGACGACGGTGCCACGAGCGTCGCGGTGGGCCCAGACGGAGCTCGCATCTACGTGACTGGGGCAAGCCGCGGCTCCGGCACGTCGCTCGACTACGCCACGGTCGCGTACAGGACGATCCCCCAAGACACCGACGGCGACGGTCTGACGGACTGGCAAGAGGTGAACTTCTACGGCACGGATCCCCTCAACCCCGATAGCGACGACGACGGGCTCTCGGATGGCGATGAAGTGAATGTCCACGGCACCGATCCGACGGATCCCGATACCGACGACGACGGGCTCTCGGATGGCGCCGAAGCGCTGACCTACGACACGGACCCGTTGGATCCCGATACCGACGACGACGGGGTCTCGGATGGCGATGAGGTGAATGTCCACGGCACCGATCCGCGCGACCCCGACACCGACGATGACGGCCTCTCGGATGGCGATGAGGTGAATGTCCACGGCACCGATCCGCGCGACCCCGACACCGACGATGACGGCCTCTCCGACGGCGCGGAGGCGATCACCCACCACACCGACCCGCTCGACCCCGACTCAGACGATGATGGGCAAGGCGACGGCTACGAGGTTGGTCACGGCAGCGATCCGACTGACGCGCGCAGCTTCAACACGCCCGCGGGCCCGGTGACGCTGCCGGTTCCGCTTCCGTTCCCAGTCCCGGAGTTCTGAGGGGGGTCGGCCCGCATGTGAGGTGGGGCGGCCGCGACCGGCGGCTGCCTCGGAGGGAGGAGGGAGAGCCACGCGATCGTCCAAGCGAACCGCCGTCGCGGTCCTGGCGCTGCTGGGGGCCTTGCTCGCGATCGCGCGCGGGCGTCCGGCTCCGGCCGGTTCCGGTGCCCAGATCGAGGCGGCGCCGCTCGGCGGCGCCTCCGCGGGGGCGGTCCGCGCGCCCGACCTGGTCCCCTGGCCGCCCAAGCCGGGGACGACGTGGCAGATCCAGTTCAGCGGCCGGATCGACACGACCGTGCCCGCGCAGGTGTTCGACTTCGACGGGTTCGACACCGCCGCCGCACTGGTTGATGAGGTGCATGCGACCGGCCGCCGAGTCGTTTGCTACCTCAACGCGGGAGGGTGGGAGAACTGGAGACCCGACAAGGAGAGCTACCCGGAGAGCGTGCTCGGCAAGCCGCTGGACGACTGGCCGGGGGAGCGGTGGGTCGATGTGCGGCAGCGCGACGCGCTGCGGCCGATCCTCGAGGCGCGCGCGGACATGTGCCGCTCGAAGGGTTTCGACGGCATCGAGTGGGACAACGTTGATGGCTTCGACGGTGCCGACACCGGGTTCCCATTGACGGGAGACGACCAACTGGCATTCAACCGCATGCTCTCCGAGATCGCGCACGATCGCGGGCTTGCCGTGGGCCTCAAGAACGACCTCGGGCAGATCCCCGAGCTGATCGCGAGCTTCGACTTCGCGATCAACGAGCAGTGCTTCGAGTATGAGGAGTGCGAGGACCTCCGCCCCTTCGCCGTGGCAGGGAAGGCCGTGTTCCACATCGAGTACGGGCGCGGGCCGCTCGAGTTCTGCCCGCGCACCCTGCCGCTCGGCCTGTCGTCGATCCAGAAGCGGCTCGACCTCGATGCATGGCGCCGCACCTGCGCCGTCACGTAGGGGCCGGGAGACGGGCCTGCCGCGGGCCTTGCTCAACGTCCTGGACGGTGATACGCTCAACGTTGTGAACGTTGAGGCGGTCAACGAAGCTCTTCTTGCGGGTCGCCTGGAGCGCCCCGGCCTCTTCCCCCGGCTCGATGCGCTGCGCGACGCCCCCGCGGTCTTCGGGCTGGAGTTCGGACTCGATGATCTCCCCGCCGAGCCGGGAGTTATCCTGATCCGCGGTGCGCGCCAGTACGGGAAGTCGACGTGGCTGGAGGGCGCGATGCGCGATACGGTCGGCCGTCACGGCCCCGGGACCGCGCTCTTCCTCGACGGGGACTACCTGCGAGACTCCGATCATCTTGCCTCGGAGCTGTCCCGCCTGGGCGCGGCCTTCCGTCCCGACGCGCCCGTCCGGCGGCTGTTCGTGGACGAGATCACGGCGGTGGCGGAGTGGGAGCGCGGCCTCAAGCGCGTCCTCGATCGGGGCGAGCTGCGCCGGATCCTCGTCGTCACGACCGGCTCTCGGGCGACGGACCTGCGACGCGGAGGGGAGCGGCTCCCGGGTCGCAAGGGGAAGCTGGGTCGCACGACATACGTCTTTCTGCCCGTCCCGTACGCCGAGTTCCTCCGCGCGGGAGGCAGCGCTCTCGGGAGACGGGCGCTTGCCTCCTACGTCCTGTCCGGCGGCTCGCCCGTGGTGTGCGGTGAGCTGATCCGCGGTGGTCGCCTTCCCGAGTGGACCGTCGAGGCCGTGCGCGACTGGATCCAGGGCGAGTGCGCGCGCAGCAGGCGCAATCGCCGATCCCTCGTGGCCGTGATGCAGCAGCTCCACCGGCACGGCGGGACCCCGCTGGGCCAGACCAAGCTCGCCAGGGAAGCCGGGCTGGCGAACAACACGGTCGCCGCCGGCTGGATCGAGATGCTCTCCGACCTGCTGTGCGTCGGCACTTCTGCGGCCTGGGACCCGAACCGGCGATCGGAGATGCCGCGCAAGCCGGCCAAGTTCCCGTTCGTGAACCTTCTTGCGGCCACCGTATGGGCCCCCGAAGCGCCTCGCACCGCCGACGACCTCCGCCGGCTGTCACCGGAGCGGCAGGGGGTGTGGCACGAGTGGGCGGTCGCGCAGGAGATCTTCCGGCGGGCTGCGATACGCGGCGAGCCCGAGCCGGAGCGGCTCCCCTATTGGCAGTCGGACGAGCATGAGATCGACTTCGTCTCCGGCGACCGCACGTTCATCGAGGTGAAACGCGGTCCCTGTAGCGCTCTCGACTTCGCGTGGTTCCCCAGGACGTTCCCGAGAGGGCGTCTCACCGTCGTGTGCTCGACCCCGTTCGAGGCCGACCGGATCCGTGGCGTAACACTCGACGGTTTCCTCCGCGAGGCGCGCTGAACCCTTGACATCATAGCGTCTAGGCATCATAATGCTGCCTGGAGGTGCCCGATGGACGAGGCTGCCAAGCGTTCGACCGTCTACTTCGACCCGGATCTGCATCAGGCGCTGCGCATCAAGGCCGCTCACTCGCGGCGCACGCTGTCCGACATCGTCAACGAGGCCGTGCGTCTCGCCTTGAGGGAGGACCAAGAGGACCTTGCCGCGATCACCGCTCGTGCTCACGAGCCGGCGATGACCTATCAGCAGCTCCTCAAGGACCTCAAGGCGCATGGCAAGATATAGCCCGGCGTTTCGCAAGTCCGTCGCCAAGGACCTTCGCACGATCCCGAAGAAGGACGTGTCTTCGGTCCTGCGCCGAATCGATCGGCTTGCGGAGGACCCGCGTGGCCCTGGCTGCGAGAAGGTGAGCGACACCGCGCACTACCGCGTGCGCCATGCCGACTACCGGGTCGTCTACGGGATCGATGATGATGCTCTTGTCATCGTCGTCATCAGGGTGGGCAACCGGCGCGAGATCTACAGGGGAATCTGAGATCGGTCGTCCGCGCCGCGGTTGGCTCTGAACGTGCCTACAGGCGCCAGTCCACTGCGCGCTCAGGCGTGTAGGCGCAGAAGATGCCGGTCGTGATCGCGTTCTCGAGGTGGCGGCCGAGCGCTGGGACCTCCGCTGAGATGCGCGCGACAGCCTCCCGGATCCGGTTGCCGACGGCTTTGCGCATGCGCTCGCCGGGATCCCCGGTGCGCCGCGCCCGGCCTCCCAGGCCGTAAGCGCGCGTGAGTTCCGCCGCGATCGCGTCGCGCTCATCCCGAGCCTTGCAGGCGCGCTGCGCGTCCCCCCAACCCTCGGCCTCGGCGATCTCGGCCTCGAGGTCGGCGACGCGATCGCGGTAGGCGCGGCGCGCGCGCTCGTCGAGGACCGCCCCGGTGTCGCCCTCGACGCCGAGCGAGGCCGCGTCGCCCCAGCCCGCGGTCCGCGGCGCGCACCCCTCGGCCGCCGCGACGAGGTCGGCCACGTGCACCTCGCCGCCGGGGCGAGCGAGCAGCGCCGCGAGATACCCGAGGCCCTTGGTGTGGCGCATGCGCGCCCGCGCGCCACCCCAGGAGATGCTCCAGTAGTCGCCCTCGCGGCGGAAGAGCGCGCCGGGAGCCGGCGCCGCTCCCGGAGGCCCGGGATCGCGCTCCACCGCCCGCTGCAACCACGAGGAGGCCTCGGCGCCCTGACCGGAGGTCCGCGAGAAGGTCCGCAGCCTGTCCGCGAGGAGCATGGCGTCGGCGGGACGCTCCTCGAGTGCCCACTCGAGCGCGTCCCGCAGGTCGCCGTGGGAGGCCTCGGGGTGCGCGAGCCACTCGGCCTGGGCCGCGCCGGCGAGAGCGGGTTGCGCCTGCTCCGCCAGGGCGAGGCACCACGCGAGGTGGCGCGCTCGCACCGCGGTCTCCTCGCCGGCGTCCGCGAGGCGCTCTCGCGCGTACTCGCGCACGCTCTGCAGGAGCCGGTACCGAGCCCGGCCTCCCGAGTGCTCCACGACCACCAGTGACTTCTCGGCGAGTGCGGCCAGGTGGTCGAGAACCTCCTCGACCGGTAGCTCGTCACCGGCGCCGACGGCCTCGACGGCGCCGATGTCGAACGACCCGGCGAAGAGGGCAAGGCGCCGGAAGAGCGCGCGCTCCGCGTCCGTCAACAGGTCGTGGCTCCAGTCGAGGAGTGCGCGCAGGGTCTGGTGGCGCGGCGGCCCGTCGCGCCCCGGCGCGCGCAGCAGGCGGAACCGGTCGCAGAGCCGCTCGGAGATCTCGGTCACGCCGAGCACGCGGACGCGCGCGGCCGCGAGCTCGATCGCGAGCGGCAGCCCGTCGAGACGGTGGCAGATGCGCGCGACCTCCGCCACGGCGCCGGGCTCCGCCGTGAGCGCGGGCGCGACGGCCGCGGCCCGATCGAGGAAGAGGCGCACCGCGGCGTATCGCCGGATGGTGTCGTCCGGGGGCAGCTCGCGCGGGTCCGGGCACCCGAGGGGCGGGACCGTGAGGACCCGCTCTCCCGCGGCGCCGAGCGGCTCGACGCTCGTAGCGAGGACGCGCAGGTGAGGGGCGGCGGCCAGGAGTGCGAGCGCGAGGGCGCGCGCGGCGCCGAGCACGTGCTCGCAGTTGTCGAGCACCAGCAGCAGCTCCCGGTCCCGCAGGGCGTCGCACAGGGTGGTGGCCGCCGGCGCGTCCGGCCGCTCGCGGACGTCGAGCGCGCGGGCGACCGCCTGCGGGACGAGGTCGGGGTCCGAGACAGGCCCCAGCTCGGCCAGCCACACACCGCCGGCGTAGCGATCGGCGAGAAGCGCCGCGGCCTCGAGAGCGAGACGGGTCTTGCCGGCTCCACCGACGCCGGCGAGCGTGATCAGTCGCGATTCGGCGAGCGCCTCGGCGATCGCCTCCATCTCCCGCTCGCGGTTGACGAAGCTCGTGAACGCAGCCGGGAGGTTTCCGACGGCCGGCGCGCGGCGGGTGCTCGTCGCGCGCTCGCACCGGATCAGTTGGGGGGAGCTCCTCTTGGGGCACCGTGACACAGCCGGAGACCGCCTTCTGTGGTGGATGAGGACCTCCGGCGTGTCGTCAGGGCCTTCGTCGGCGGGGAGCGCGCGCCGAGTGCGCAAGACCCTCTCCATCACACCACCACCACCGTCACCCCAGCCCCCGGGGTCTCGACGTTCCCCGCGCGGTCCTTCGCCCTTGAGGTGATCGTGTAGACCCCGGGGAGATCGGGAAGCTCGATCGAGAACAGGCAGCTCCTGCGGACGACCGAGCACGCCCGGTCCAAGGGAGTGACCGTTCGGGTCTGCTGGATGAGCCCAAGGGGGCCGGAGAAGACGATCTCCACCTCCTCCAGCCCGAA
Source organism: Acidobacteriota bacterium (assembly GCA_016208485.1). Taxonomy (GTDB): domain Bacteria; phylum Actinomycetota; class AC-67; order AC-67; family AC-67; genus JACQXY01. The sequence goes on from JACQXY010000010.1 coordinate 97,391, forward strand.
GGAGTCGTCCACGGCCCTTCCCCGGAGCACGTCCCCGGCGTTCTTCAGGCGCAGGTCCCCGTCTGCCGCCATCACCCGGGACCTTGGGGGAGAGAAGTCAAGTGCCGCCTGGGGCCTTGGGATCAGCTCGGCAATGAGCTTTGCGATCTCAAGGGCCCCCACGTCAGAGGGGAACAGGCAGTCGGTCGGGGTGTGGGAGGCAGCGCCCCCCGCCGGGTACTGGATCCAGGTCTGCACTGCAGAGGGATCCCGAGATCCGCAGTATCCCGAGGGGTGCTGGCCGGCCTCGCGACCGAGCAGGAGTTCAGAAAGCGGGGCGACCTCCGCCCGGGTGCCGGTTGCATCGAAGCCCTTCACCGCATCCACGATCGCGGCGTCAACCACCCCGATCAGGTACTCCGCGCGCTCCCGAGCCTTGTGGGAACTCCTCCAGGCCGGGTACTCCGGATCGCACTGCGTGTGGACGCCTCCGACGAGCGCTGGGTTGTCGAGGTAGGCAGGCCAGGAGTTGAAGGGGGAGTAGAGCGTGGTCACGACCACGACCATCTTGGGATCTCCGAGGAGCTTTCCGAGAGCTGCCTTGATCCCGTCGCTCACGACCTGCGCTCGCGATGCGGCATAGGCGGGGATCGAGTCCTCCGGGGTGTCGCAGAGCAGGGTGCGCTGGGCGAGGGGTGTGGAGAGACCGAGGTCCTCCCAACCGGCAGTGATCGTGGCGAGAGCCGAGTGATTGGGGTCGCGCAGGGCGAGGGCGGCATCGGCTTGGGCCGCGAGATCGGAGGCCGTCGCACCCTGGCAGGCGAGGTTCGCCACCAGCTCGGTGAAGTCCCCGAGCAGGGTCTTGAGGAGCGCGGGGTACGAGGCAGGGCTCCTCTGGCAGGGACCGGTCGCGCCCGCTAGGCCCGCGCCTGAGGCGATCCCGTCCCCGAGCGCGAAGTACTGGGCGCTGAGGTCGGCGAGGAAGATGTCCCATCTGAGGTTCGTGTCCCCGGCCACAAGGTTGGTCGCCGCCGACACGAACGCGGCGAACCGACCGTTGGGCGAGATCGAGACGCCGCCGGCCGACGAGAGGGGGAGCCCATCGGCGCCGCTCCGGCCGTTTCCCTGCACTCCGGATGACGAGACCGACACGCGCATGGTCTCGCGACCGAGGCGGTCGCGGACGAATGCGTCCTGGAACGTGTTCGTGTCACCAGCGACGAGGTTCGTCGCCTGGGATTCGAAAACGACGTAACGACCGTCGGCCGAGATCGCTGGCTCCGAACTGTGACCGTTCCCGCCCTCCTCGGTGGAGGACAGCGAAAGATGCTCGGTCGCGCCCGCATCGCGGTCGCGCACGAAAACGTCGAAGACCGACTCCGTGTCCGTGGGCGCTAGGTTGTGAGCTCCCGAGGTAAACGCCACGAACCGGCCATCTGCTGAGATGGAGGGGGAGAAGCTGGGCCCGTCTCCCTCCAGCCCGAACGACGTCAAGGAGACGCGCTCGGTCGTTCCGAGACTGCGATCACGAACGAAGATATCGTCGGACACGTTGGTGTCGCCGACCACGAGGTCCACGGCCCCCGACCAGAACGCAACGTAGCGTCCGTCGCCGGAGATCGAGGGACCACCGGTCCACGGATAGCTGCTCTCCACCTCGTTGGAGGACTCCGAGACGCGCTCGGTTGTGCCGGCCACGCGGTCGCGAAGGAAGACCTCCTCGTTGCTGTAGATGTCGCTCGCCACGAGGTTGGTGGCCCCGGACTTGAAGGCCACGTATCGGCCGTCGGCCGAGATGGAGGGCTCTGCGCTGTGCCAGTTCCCCTCCGCGCCCGAGGAGGAGACCGAGACGCGCTCGGTCGTGCCCAGGACGCGGTCGCGGACGAAGACGTCCTCTAGGCTGTTGCTGTCTCCCGGCACGAGGTTGTTGGCTTGGGAGGTGAAGGCAACGTACCTCCCGTCCTCCGAGATCGAGCCATCCTCGCTCGCCCCGTTCCCCTGTGCGCCGCCCGAGGACACGGAGACTCGCTCGGTGGTGGCCAGAGCACGGTCTCGGACGAAGACATCGGAGGCGCCGTTTGTGTCGCCCGAGACGAGGTCCGAAGCCATTGACTTGAACGTCACATACCGCCCCTCGGCCGCGATCGCCACGTCCCCGCTGTCACCCGTCGCCTGCGCTCCCTGCCAGGTGAGCGACACGCGCTCCGTCGGGCTGAATGCCTCCGCGCGCCGCGGCGCGACGACCCCCGGAAGCGCCCCCGCCAAGACGAGGATCGCCACCCCCACCCGGCGCATCACACCACCACCACCGTCACCCCCGTCCCCGGGGACTCGGTGTTCCCCGCGCGATCTTTCGCGCTTGAGGTGATCGTGTAGACCCCGGGGAGATCGGGAAGCTCGATCGAGAACAGGCAGCTCCTGCGGACGACCGAGCACGCCCGGTCCAAGGGAGTGACCGTTCGGGTCTGCTGGATGAGCCCAAGGGGGCCGGAGAAGACAACCTCCACCTCCTCCAGCCCGAAGGAGTCGTCCACGGCCCTTCCCCGGAGCACGTCCCCGGCGTTCTTCAGGCGGAGGTCCCCGTCTGCGGCCATCACCCGGGACCTTGGAGGAGAGTAGTCAAGTGCCGCCTGAGGTCGTGGGATCAGCTCTGCAATGAGCTTTGCGATCTCAAGGGCCCCCACGTCAGAGGGGAACAGGCAGTCGGTCGGGGTGTGGGAGGCAGCGCCCCCCGCCGGGTACTGGATCCAGGTCTGCACTGCAGAGGGATCCCGAGATCCGCAGTACCCCGAGGGGTGCTGGGCGGCCTCGCGACCGAGCAGGAGTTCAGAAAGCGGGGCGACCTCCACCCGGGTGCCGGTTGCATCGAAGCCCTTCACCGCATCCACGATCGCGGCGTTGACCTCCTCCACCAGGTACTCCGCGCGCTCCCGAGCCTTGTGGGAGCTCCTCCAGGCCGGGTACTCCGGATCGCACTGGGTGTGGACGCCTCCGACGAGCGCTGGGTTGTCGAGGTAGGAGGGGTAGGAGTTGAAGGGGGAGTAGAGAGTCGTTACGACCACGACCATCTTGGGGTCCGCGAGGAGCTTTCCGAGAGCTGCCTTGATCCCGTCGCTCACGACCTGCGCTCGCGATGCGGCATAGGCGGGGATCAAGTCCTCCGGGGTGTCGCAGAGGAGCTGGCGCTGGGCAAGGGGTGTGGAGAGACCGAGGTCCTCCCAGCCGGATGAGATCGTGGCGAGAGCCTCCAGGTCGGTGTCGCGCAGGGCGAGGGCGGCATCGGCTTGGGAGGAGAGGTCGGAGGCCGTCGCGCCCTGGCAGGTGAGGTTCGCCACCAGCTCAGTGAAGTCCCCGAGCAGGGTCTTCAGGAGCGCGGGATAGGAGGCGGGGCTCGTCTGGCAGGGACCGGTCGTGCCGGGAAGACCCGCGCCGGAGGCGATGCCGTCGCCGAGCGCGAAGTACTGGGTGGGAAGAGCAGTCAGGAAGATGTCGGACGCCGAGTTCGTGTCCCCGGGGGCGAGGTTGGAGGCGTATGAGGAGAATGCGATGAACCGGCCGTCGGCCGAGATCGAGGCCTCGGAGCTGTCGGCGTCGCCTTCCGCTCCCGAAGAGGAAACCGATACGCGCTCGGTCGTGTTCGCCGCGCGGTCGCGGACGAAGACGTCGTCATACCCGTTCGTGTCTCCGGGGACGAGGGTGGAGGCCCCGGACCCGAAGGCCACGTAGCGGCCGTCGGCCGAGACGGAGGGCCATCCGCTGCCCCAGTCTCCCTCCGCGCCCGAGGAGGAAACCGATACGCGCTCGGTCGTGCCGGCCGCGCGGTCGCGGACGAAGATGTCCGCCCCCCCGTTTGTGTCTCCGGGGACCAGGGTGGAGGCCCCGGACCCGAAGGCCACGTATCGGCCGTTGGCTGAGATCGAGAGTTCGGAGCTGTTGCCGTTCCCCTGCGCGCCCGAGGAGGAGACCGACACGCGCTCGGTCGTGCCGCCCGCGCGGTCGCGCACGAAGATGTCCCACCGCCCGTTCGTGTCTCCCGGGACGAGGTTGTAGGCCCAGGACATGAAGGCCACGTAGCGGCCGTCGGTCGAGACTGAGGGTCGGAAGCTGTGCCAGTTCCCCTCCTCGCCCGAGGAGGAGATCGAGGCGCGCTCGGTCGTGCCGGCCGCGCGGTCGCGCACGAAGATGTCCCACTGCCCGTTCGTGTCTCCCGGGACGAGGTTGGAGGCGATGGACTCGAAGGCCACGTAGTGGCCGTCGGCCGAGATGGAGGGCCATCCGCTGCCCCAGTCTCCCTCCGCGCCCGAGGAGGAGACCGACACGCGCTCGGTCGTGCCGCCCGCGAGGTCGCGGACGAAGCTGTCCGCCCTCCCGTTTGCGTCTCCCGGGACGAGGTTGGAGGCGGCGGATGCGAAGGCCACGTAGCGGCCGTCGGCCGAAACCGAGGCCCCGTAGCCGGCGTCGTCGGCCTCAGCGCCCGAGGAGGAGACCGAGACGCGCACCGTGATGCGTGTTCCCGCGGCCTCCGCGCGCCCCGGCGCCACGACCCCCTGGAGCGCCCCCGCCGCGATGAGGAGGATGACTCCCCACCGGGCGGACGATCCCCCGCGCGCGCCAGGAACCCCGCCGGTCGCCTTCCGCCTAGAGGTCATGCGGGACCACGACCTCGCAGTTGAGCCGATTCACGAGCGCCTCGGCCGGTCCCGCAGCCGGCTCGACCTGCTCGTTGATCGGTCCCGAGAGCGTGCCGCTCTCGGGCTCCCCACTTGCGCACGCGTACGCCATGATGTGCGCGTAAACCTGGGTGACGCCCAGGGTGCCTTGAGACACCAGGTTCGTCGCGTTCGATGCGAAGCTCACGGTGATCCCGTCGCCGGAGATCACCGGGGCGAAGCTGTCCCCGTTGCCCTCGTCGTCCGCGGAGCTGACCGATACCCGTTCCAGGCCGGAAGGCGCCCGCACGAAGACGTCCCAGGCCGAGTTCGCGTCGCCCGGGATGAGATCGGCAGACAGCGAGGCGAACGCGATCGAGGTCCCATCGGCCGAGACCGCCGCGAAGGCGCTCGGTCCCGCCGCCCCCAGCCCCGAGGCCGTGACCGAGATCCGCGCGGTGGATCCGCCGCTTCGCGCGAACACGTCGAAGGCGTTGTTCATGTCTCCGGCCACGAGATTCGTCGCCTGGGACTCGAACGCGATGACGCTGCCTCCGGCCGAGACCGATGGGTACTGACTCGGACCGTTCGCCTGCTCGCCCGAGGCGGACACCGAAACCCTCGTCGTCGTCCCCTGGGTGAGGTCGCGCACGAAGGCGTCACTGGCCGTGTTCGTGTCGCCCGCGACGAGGTTCGTGGCGTCGGAGTGGTAGGCGACGAAGCGTCCGTCCGGGGAGATCGCCGGGGCGAAGCTGTTCCCGTTGGCGCCGCCACCGCTGGTCGCCGAACTCACGAGAACCGTCGTCCCCGCGGAGCGATCGCGCACGTAGATGTCGTTGAGGCCGTTGGCGTCCCCCTGGACCAGCGCGGCCGCGGAGGCGAATGCGACTCTGCTCCCGTCCGCCGAGATCGACGGCCAAGTACTCGCGCTCTCCCCTTCGGCTCCGGTCGACGTGACCGAAATGCGCTCGGTCGCTTGCCCGAGCACGTCACGAACGAAGACATCGGATACCTGGTTGCCGTCACCCGCGACGAGGTTGTCGGCCGTGGAGTCGAAGGCGACGCTGCGCCCGTCGGCGGAGATCGCCGGGGATGAACTCGAGCCGTCTGCCTGGTCCAGCGAGCCATCGTCCACTTGGTCGGGAGATGCGAGGGAGACGCGAGTCGTCGTCGCGCCCCACTGGTCTCGCACGAACACGTCCGGGAGGTCATTGGTGTCGCGCGGCACGAGGTCGGTGGCCGACGAGAAGAACGCGACGTACCGTCCATTCGCTGAGATCGCCGGCGCGCGCTCCCATCCGCCGCTCTGCATGTTCCCGGCGTTGCCGAGCGAACCGAGCGACACGAGCTTGGTCGGGCGGCCCTCGGCCGCCGGAGAGGAAAGCGCGATCCCGGTGACCAGGATCGCGAGGGCCACGAGCAAGCGGCCCGCGGGCTTCGAGGTTCGGCTGCTGTCCATGGCCATTCCCTCCTCAATTCGCTCACTCGGGTGTTCGCCTCTCGCAGGCGAAATCCCTTTCCGTCTTAGAGTCTGCACCCCAGCCCGTTTAGGGGGAATCGCCCGAGAGAGAGTATTCACCGATCCCCAGGTGAGGCTTTCCTTCCCAAGCCGCCGGGTTCCCCGGTCTGCCGAGCGGGGCTCGATGCCGCGGTCGATGCGCCGTGCGGGCGGCGGTCGCGAGGCCCGAACCCCCCTCGGCTCCGGGTTCCGATCGCGGGGACCCGTCGGCGAAGCGTCTCCTCGCGGCTTCCCTCGTCTCGCGCGCGCTCGGTCTGGCCGGCCATGGTCCCCTCCGTTCCTTCCGACTGATAGGTGTGAATTCCGGTGTCCCGATCGTGAAAGCCGGGGTGGTCTCCCTAAGATCACCCACCTACACTGATGGCGGACATTGGGGGGCGCCGTGGAGATGCAGCCGGGCATCGCGACCTTCATGATGGCGGAGGTCGAGGGTTCGGCACCGCTGTGGGAGTCGGCCGGCGGGGACCTTGCCGGCGCGACCGCTCGTGCCCAGGCGCTCGTCGAAGAGCACGCGATCCGGAATTCGGGCGCACTCGTCCAGGGGGCCAGACCCGGAGTCCCGGCCTGCGCGGTCTTCCCCCGACCGGCGAATGCGCTCATATGCGCTCTCGAGATCCAGCGCGCGCTGCGGGCGTTGCCCGCCGCCACCGCCGCACCTCCGCGGATGCGGATGGCGGTGCACACGGCCGACGGGCTCGTCGGCCGGGGCGTCCTGGACGGCGCGACTCTCAGCCGCTGCTCCGCCCTGCTCGCCCTGGCGCGCTCGGGCCAGACTCTCGTGTCGCGCGTGACCGCCGACCTCGTGGGTGAGTTGTCGCGCGAGGAAGGGCTCGCGGGGGTCGAGCTGCGCGCTCTGGGCCAGCGTGTGCTCCGAGATCCCTCGCGTCCAGAAGAGGTCTTCGAGCTCTCGCACGCGGACCTGATGACGCCGGACGGCGGCGACCCGGCTCTCGGGGATCGCACGAGCTTCGTCGGCCGCGCGCGGGAGCTGGCCGAGGTCCGCGCACTCATCGCGACCGGGCGTCTCGTCACCCTCACCGGCGCCGGGGGCTCCGGCAAGACGCGGCTCGCGGCGCGGCTCGCGGCGCAGGTCGCCGGCAGCTTCCGAACCGGTGTCCGCATGGTCGATCTCGCGCCTCTGCGAGACGGCGCTCTCGTCGTGCAGGCGGTCGCCGACGCCCTGGATGTGCGCGAGGAGCAGGCCGCGCTTCTCGACACCCTGGCCGAGGCCTTGCGCTCGCAGGACCTGCTCCTCGTCCTCGACAACTGCGAGCACCTCGTGGACGCGACCGCGGATCTCGTCCGCACGCTGCTCGGGGCCTGCCCGAGGCTCCGCGTTCTCGCGACGAGCCGGCAGCCCCTCGGGGTCGCGGGGGAAGTCGCGTACCGGGTGCCCCCGCTCCCGGTCCCCGAGCCGGGTGCGCCGGCCGGGGAGTCGGACGCGGTGCGGCTCTTCTGCGATCGCGCCCTGGCCGTTCACCCCGGCTTCCGCCTGACCGAGTCCAATGCCCCCGCGGTCGCGGAGATCTGCCGGAGGCTGGACGGGATCCCCCTCGCGATCGAACTCGCGGCGGCGCGCACCGATCTCCTGGGCGCCGAGCAGATCGTCGAGCGCCTCGACGACCGCCTCCGTCTGCTGACCGGCCGCGCGCCGGCTTCGCGCTCGCTGCGCGGCATGATCGATTGGAGCTACGAGCTGCTCGCGCAGCCGGAGCGGGCCCTCTTCGAGCGACTCGCCGTGTTCGCCGGAGGCGCCGACATCGACGCCGTCGAGGCCATCTGCGAAGGCGGGGCGGTTCCCGCGGGCGGATCCCTCGACCTCATTGCCGGGCTCGCCGGCAAGTCGCTCGTCGTCGCGGAGGAGCGGCACGGGCGAGCCCGGTATCGCCTTCTCGAGACCGTCAGGCAGTATGCCGACGAGAAGCTGCGGGAGTCGGCCGACGAGAGCGAAACGCGCGACCGTCATCTGGGTTGGTTCATCCGGCTTGCGGAGCGCGGGCACGAGGAACTCGTCGGGCCGAGCCAGGCCGCATGGATCGACCGGCTGCACGACGACCACGACAACCTCCGGCTCGCGCTCGGCCGGGCCGCCGGCCGCCCGGAGGACTTCGTGCGGCTCGCCGGGGCGCTCGGGCGATTCTGGGACATCCGCGGGCACCTCGGTGAGGGGCGCGCGTGGATCGCGCGGGCGCTGGCGGCCTCCGAGGGCGTCGATGCGCGCATCCGCGCCCGCGCGCTGAACGCGGCCGGCGTGCTCGCCGACTCCCAGAACGACTTTCGGGCCGCGGTGGAGATGCACGAGCGCGCCCTTCGCGACGCGCGCGAGGTGGACGACGCGAAGTTGATCGGCAACTCTCTCACGGCCCTGGGCAACGCGTTTCGCAGCCTGAGCGAGAACGCCCGCGCCCGCGCGCTGCTCGAGGAGGGGCTCGCGGTCCGCCGGGAGGCTGGCGACGAGTTCGGCGTCGCGGCTTCGCTCAACAACCTGGGGAACCTCGAGATAGCGGAGGGGAACCTCGAGGCGGCTCGCCGTCTCTACGGCCAGGCCCTCGCGGCGTTTCGCGGGCTCGGCAACCGGTTCGCGGTGCAGATCTGCCTCGGCAACCTCGCCGACGTCGCACGGCTTCAAGGGGACATCGACGCCGCGCTCCGGGCGAACGAGGAGGCGCTGCGGATGGCGCGCGAGCTTGGAGACACCCGGAGCGAGTCGCACTACCTGTCGATGGCCGGGACGCTCAGCATGCGGGCTGGGGATCTCGATGCGGCCCGGTCGCACCTCGAGGGGGCGTTGCGTATCGCCCGCGAACTCGGTGATCTCGAGGCGGTGATCGTCTGCCTCGCGAACCTCGGGGACGTCACCCGGAGGCGAGGCGATCTCGCCGGCGCGTGGGCCCTCCTCGAGGAGTCTCTCGCGATCGCCCACCGAGAGGACCGGCGCCGGCGCGTGGCCATGTGCCTCCAGCAACTTGGAGAGGTCGCTCGCGACGGCGAGGACAACCCGCGGGCTCTCACGTTGAACCGCGAGGCCCTCCGCCTCTTCGCGGCGCTCGAGGACCGGCGCGGTGTCGTGTTGGCGCTCGAGGGCGCCGGGCACGCGCTCGGGCGCCTGGGCGAAGGCGCGGACGGCGCTCGTCTCATCGGCGCCGCGCGCGCGCTCGCCGGCTCGATCGGGCTCGGGGAGCTGGAGGCGGCCGCGCAGGATCTCGAGATGGTGAGGACGTGGCTCGGAGCGAAGGCGGAGAGCGTGCTGGCCGAGGGGGAGCGCATGGGAATGGAGGAGGCGCTCCTCCTCGCCCTCGGTGAGGATTCGGAGGAATCCTCCCTGGACGAGGTGGTCGGAGCCGGGGGCGCGACCTGGTCCACGCCGGGGTCCGCGCGCGTCCTGCCCTTCCCCCGCGCGCCTCAACCCGCCGAGCCGCTCCCCGATCACAACAGATTCCGCAAGGAAGGCGATGTCTGGACGATCGCGTACGAGGGCAGGGTCTTCCGGCTCAAGGACGCCAGGGGTCTTGGGCACCTCTCGCACCTGCTTCGCCATCCGTCCCGGGAATTTCACGTCCTCGACCTCGTCGCCCTGACTGAGGGCCGCGTTCCGCCCGGGCGGGCCTCGACCCAGACCGGGCTCACCATTGCCTCCGCAGGAGACGCGGGGCCGGTCCTCGACGACAAGGCGAAAGCCGCCTACCGGGCCCGGCTCGGCGAGCTGGCCGAGGATCTGGAGGAGGCGCGCTCCTGGGACGACCCTGAGCGGGCCGCCGCGGCGGAGGAGGAGATGCATCGCCTGACGGAGGAGCTTGCGAGAGCGGTGGGCCTCGGAGGGCGCGACGTGAGGTCGGCGGCGGTCGCGGAGCGCGCGCGCTCCAGCGTGACCAAGGCCATCAAGAGCGCGATCTCAAGGATCGCCGGCTGCGACAAGGATCTCGGCCGCCACCTGAGCGCCACCGTGCGCACCGGGGTCTTCTGCTCGTACGCGCCGGACCCCCGCCTGCCTGCCGAGTGGCGGTGACAATCTCGGTGCCGCGGGGCGGCGGGGCCGCGCGCTGGCTGCGGAGCGAGCTGGCTCCCGCGCGGCTCGGCAGGACGATCTCGAGCGCCCTCGTCGTCGGCGTCTTGCAGGTCGTGCTGGCAACTTCCTTCGGGGCCCTGATCTTCTCGGGCCGCCTCTCGGCGTTCCTCGGTGCAGGGATCGGGTTGAGCCTCTTCGGGACCGCGGCCGTCGGCGGCGCCATAGCGCTCCTCGGCACCCAGCCGGGCACGATCGGCGCGATGCAAGGACGGACCGCCGCCATCACCGCGATCATTGCGGCGTCGGTCGCCGGCCGCTTGCCGCTCGGCCGCTCCCCCTTCTCGACCATCGTCCTTGCGATAGGGATCACGTCCGTGCTCACCGGAGCCGTCCTCTACGTGGTCGGACGGATGCGCCTGGGGAACCTGGTTCGCTTCGTTCCGCATCCGGTGGTCGGCGGCTTCCTCGCCGGCACCGGCTGGCTGCTCGCGAAGGGCGGGGTCGGAGTCATGACCGGCGTTGGATTGACGCCGTCGAATCTCGAGGTGTTCGGGCGCGCGGAGGTTGCGGCCAAGTGGATCCCGGGGCTCGCCTTCGCCGCCGTCCTCGTCGCGCTCGGCCGGCGCCGCGCGCACTTCCTCGTCGCGCCCGCGCTCACCGCCGCCGCCATCGCCCTCTTCTTCGCCGTGCTCGCGGTGACCCCGTGGGCTCTGCGCGGCGCGGAAGCCGGCGGGTGGCTGCTCAGATTCCCCGGAGGGACCACCTGGAGGCCCTGGGTCTTCTCGGCCCTCGGCGACGTGGAGTGGTCGGCGATCCCGGCGCAGGTGGGGGAGATGACGGCGCTCGTTCTCGTGGCGCTGCTCGCCGTGCTGTTCTCGGCCACCGGGCTGGAGACGATCCTCGGAGGGGACGTGGATTTGAACCGGGAGCTGCGGGCCGCAGGCGTGGGCAACATCGCGGCAGGGCTTGGCGGGGGGCCGGTCGGATTCCACTTTCTGAGTTTCTCGGCTCTCGCGGATCGGGCGGGAGCGAGGAGCCGCCTGGTAGGACTGATCGCCGGGGTGCTGTGCGTCGGCGTGCTCCTGTCGGGAGGGTCGGCCCTCTCCTACATCCCCCGGCCGGTCCTGGGCGGATGGATCGCGTTCCTCGGCCTCACGTTTCTCGTGGACTGGGTCTACGACGCGCGGTCGAGGCTCCCGCGCGCCGACTACCTGATCGTGCTGGCGATCCTCGGCGTGATCGCGGGGGCGGGGCTTGTGCCCGGGGTAGCCGTGGGCGTTCTCCTGGCGGTCGTCCTCTTCGTGGTCAGCTACAGCCTCACCGATCCAATCCGACACACGTTCTCCGGCAGCGCGTACGGGAGTTCGGTCGAGCGCCCGCTCGAGCACAGGCGGATCCTTCGGGAGCGGGGCGGGTGCCTCCAGGTGATCGAGCTGCAGGGCTTCCTCTTCTTCGGAACGGCGACGGGCGTCGTCGAGCGCGTTCGCGCGCGGGCGCAGGACGCCGGGGCGCCGGCCCTCCGATTCCTCGTCGTCGACTTCCGCCGGGTGACGGGGTTCGACTCCTCCGCAGTCACTTGCCTCGCCAAGATCGGCAAGCTCGCCCGGTCGCTCGGCTTCGTGCTCGTTCTCACGGCGCCGTCGGCGGAGGTGCGCCGCGCGCTGGAGCGGGAAGGGATCGCGGAGCGCCCCGAGGGCCCGCATCTCTTCGCCGATCTCGATCACGGTCTCGAGTGGTGTGAGGACGAGATCCTCGCGTCCCTGGGGACTTCACCCGGGTGGGAGTCGCGGCCGTTGCTCGCGCGGCTCGCCGAGGCGCTCGGCTCGGGCGGTGACTCCCGCCTCGACGGTTACCTCACGAGGCTCGAGCTTCCTGCGGGGCGGGCGGTGGTGCGGCAGGGCGAGCCGGCCGGCGACGTCTACTTCCTGGAGTCGGGCAAGGTCACGGTCCAGGTGGACGTGCCGGGGAAGCCGGCGTTGCGCCTGTCCACGATGGGCCCCGGAGCCGTCGTCGGCGAGATGCCCCTGTACACCGGCGGTCTTCGCACCGCCTCGGTTCTCACCGACGTGCCGAGCGTCCTCTACCGCGCGTCGCTCGCGGACATCGCTCGGATGGAGGGGGAGGATCCGGCGCTCGCGGCGGCTCTGCACCGGATGTTCGCGCGGATGATGGCTCACCGGCTCACGGAGTCGCTCCTCACGCCTCGCCTCCTCGAGTGACGCCGGGCTCACCTCGCGGGTGGGTGGGGGCCGGGCGGGTCCCCGCTCTCGAGCGCGAAGAGGTCGCCCCGGCTCGCGCCGCGCCCCTCGTCCCGGCAGGTCTCGAAGCGATCCAGGCGGCCTCGGATCCCCTCGGCGAGCGCGGCGACCGGCGGGCGCTCGGAGGGCCCGAGCGGCGTTCCGGACGCCTCGCGCAGCGCCTCGGCGGCGCCGAGCAGCCGCGCCGCGGTCTCGAGTGACCCGCGCGCGTCGTGGAGGCGCGCGAGGGCCTCGAGGCACGATGCGGTGCCGGCGGGGTCGCGCAGCTCGGTCCGCGCGGTGAGCGCCTCGAGCAGGAGAGAGCGCGCGCGCTCGAGGTCTCCCTCCGCGATCGCCGCGCACCCGAGCCCGTGAAGCGAATGACCGATGCCCTCGCGGTCGCCGAGGTCCCGCTGGATCGCGAGGGCTTCCTCGAACAGCCGGCGCGCCTCGGCGGAATCGCCAGAGTCGCACGCGATGCCGCCGAGATTGCCGAGCGAGTTCGCGATCCCCCAGGGGTTCCCCAACTCGCGCCGGATCGTGAGGCTCTCCTCGTGGCATTCGCGCGCCCGCGCGAGGTCGCCCTCCTGCTCGGCCGCCCATCCGACGTTCGCGAGCACGTCGGCGATCCTCGATGTCTCGCCGAGATCGCGATACGCGCGGAGGCACTCCTCGAGGACCGAACGCGCGGCTACGTAGTCTCCCTCCTGCCCGCTCACGATCCCGAGATTGCCCAGCACCTCCGCGGTCCCCGCGCGGTCGCCGAGCGCGCGCCTCACGCCGAGGGCCTCCTCGTAGAGGGCGCGCGCTTCGCCGTAGCGAGCCTCGTCATCCGCGAGGATCGCCAAGTTGTTGAGCGCGTCCGCCTCCAGAGCGCGATTGCCGAGACCGCGCGCGAGCGAGAGCGACTCCTCGTAGCAGCTTCGCGCCGAGTCGCGCTTCCCCTGGTACCAGGCGAAGACGCCGGCCGCGAGGAACGCGCGCGCGCGCGGCTCCGACTCCGACCTCTCCGACGCGTCGAGGATCCGGTCGAGCCAGGCCCGCCCTTCGGTGAGGTATCCCCTGCGCGACCAGAAGGGACCGAGCGCCCCGGCGAGCCGCAGCCCCGCCTCCTCTCGGCCGTTCTGGAGGCTCCGGTCGAGGGCCGCGCGCAGGTTGTCATGATCGCGGTCGAGCAGGTCGAGCCACCGTCCCTGCTCCGGACCCTGGAGCGCGCCGGCCGCGCGGGACGCCCACGTGAGGAACCAGTCGAGATGCCGGTCGAGGACCGGCGCGTCCCCGCGCGCCGCGAGCCTCTCGCGCGCGAGCCGGCGCACGCTCTCGAGCATCGAGTAGCGGATCCCCTCGTCGCGCTCGTCCGGGGAGACGAGCGACTTGTCGACGAGCGCCGAGAGCAGAGGAACGACGTCCGGCTCGGGCAGGTCTTCCCCGGAGCACACGGCCTCCGCGGCCTCGAGCGAGAAGGGGCCGGCGAAGACCGACAGGCGCTCGAAGAGCGCGCGCTCCTCTTCGGACAGCAGATCCACGCTCCACTCGATCAGCGCGCGCAGCGTCTGCTGGCGCGGCAGGGCCGCGCGGCTTCCCCCGGTCAACAGGCGGAACCGGTCGTCCAGGCGCGCCGCGATCTGCCCCACGCTGAGGGAGGCGAGCCGCGCGGCGGCAAGCTCGATCGCGAGCGGGATCCCGTCGAGCCTCCGGCAGATCTCGGCGACGGGTCCGGCCGTCTCCGGCGTGATCGCGAAACCGGGGACGCTCAGGCGCGCGCGCTCGGAGAAGAGGCGCACCGACTCGAATCGCTCGAGGGCTTCGGGCGCGACGGTCCCGTCCGGGACCGAGAGCGAGGGCACGCGCAGCACGGTCTCGCCGGGGACGCGCAGGATCTCGCGGCTCGTGGCGAGAATGCGGACGCCCTCGCAGGAGGCGAGCAGCGTATCGGCGAAACCCGCGCACGCGTCCACCAGGTGCTCGCAGTTGTCGAGGAGGATCAGGAGACGCTTCGGTCCGAGGGACTCGACCAGGGTCTCCCCGAGGGAGCGCCCCGGCTGCTCGCGGATTCCCGCGGCGGAGGCGACGGTCGCCTCGACGAGGCCGGGATCCGAGACCGCCGCGAGCGCCGCGAGCCAGATGCCGTCGGGGAACTCCTCCAGGAGATCTGCCGCCGCTTGCAGCGCGAGCCGCGTCTTGCCCGATCCTCCGGGGCCGGCGAGGGTCAGGAGCCGGGACCTCCCGAGCGCCTCTCGCACCTCGCCCAGCTCGCGCTCGCGCCCGACGAAGCTCGTCATCTGCACCGGGAGGTTGTGCGGCAGCGCGCTCAGCGACTTGAGCGGTGGGAACTCGCCGGGAAGGTCCGGGTGGCAGAGCTGGAAGACCCGCTCCGGGCGCGCGAGGTCCTTCAAGCGGTGCAGGCCGAGGTCGCGGAGGGTCCACCTTTCCGGGAGCCGGTCGGCGACCAGCGCTCCGGTCGTCCCGGAGATGACCGTCTGCCCGCCGTACGCCGTCGCGCGCAGCCGCGCGCATCGGTTGACGACGGGGCCGTAGTAGTCCTCCTCGCGCGTCTCCGCCTCGCCGGTGTGGAGCGCGGCACGTACTCGGATCGACACGCCCTCCGGCCAGGTCTCGGCCGCGAGCGCGAGCTGCGCGTCGGCCGAGGCGATGACGGCCTCGGTTGCCTCGGGGAAGACGGCGAAGATGCTGTCGCCCTCGCCGCGCGCCTTGACGACCCGCCCGCCGTGGCGCTCGACGGTGTCCCACATGATGCGGTCGTGTGTGCGGAGCGCGGCCGACATGCTCTCCGGCACGCTCTCCCACTGGACGGTGGATCCCTCGACGTCGGTGAAGAAGAACGTGAGGGTTCCTCCGGGAAGGGAGCCGGCGAGCCACGACTCGATTCGCGCGATCAGGGCCGCGGCCGAGGTGGGGCGGCGCGCGGGGTCGGTCGCGAGCGCTTCGCGGATCGCGCGTTCGAGCCCGGCGGCGCGCTCGGGGGTGAGCGCCGACCATTTGGGGAGCACGCCTTCGGGGGGCGCGCCGGTGAGCACGGCGAAGGCCGTGGCCGCGAGCCCGTAGATGTCGGCGGCGCGCGTCGCGCGTTTCCCGGCGGAGACCTCCGGCGCGCGGTATCCGGGCGTCCCGGCGCGCCCCTCGCTGTGCCCCTCGGCAGCGGCGATCCCGAGGTCGAGGAGCACCACGCGCTCGTCGGGGGTCACCACGATGTTGGCGGGCTTCACGTCGCCGTGAACGATCGGCGGCTCGTGCGCGTGGAGGTGATCGATCGCCGTCGCGACGTCGCGCAGGTACCGCAGGGCCATCGAGTGCGGGAGCGCGCGCCCCGCGCCGAGCATCTGCTGCAGGCTCGTTCCTGAGATCCAATCCATCACGAGGTGGTAGCGCCCGTCCTCGAAGAAGTCCTCGCGGATGAGTGGGAGGTTCGGGTGGGGGCGCAGGGCGAGCAGGACGCGCGCCTCGCGGAGCAGCGCCTCGCGGTCCTCCGGCGCGTCGCGGATCTTGAGGGTGACCTCGCGGTCGTGCCGGCGGTCGCGCGCACGCACGACCGTCCCCTGGCCGCCCCGCGCGACGACCTCGAGGGGTTCGTACCGGTCGCGGATCAGCCCGGCCATCCCGCGTCCCTACGGTCTCAAATCGGCCACGGTCACCGCCCCGAGCCGCAGCGCCTCGTTCGCGAGGCGCATCCGGCGCCGCTCGACCTCGGGTGGGATCGCGAATTTCTCGAACAGGTTGGCCAGGTGCTGCTTGACCGCCGCGTCCGTCACGAAGAGCGCTTCGGCGATCTCCTTGGTCGCGGCCGGCTCGGTGAAGAGATCGCCCGAGAGCAGCGGCCGGCAGAGCGCGACGAGCACCTCGCGCTCACGGCGAGTCAGCTCCGGCGCGGCCGGCGCGCCTTCGGTCGCGGTCTGCTCGTCGCGCGCCGCTCCGGAGCGGAAGACGAGCCTCGTCGCGCCGATCCGGACCTCGTCCCGGTCGGCGAGCCGGTGCTCGCCCCAGATCCGAGAACCGTTCACGAAGGTCCCGTTGCGCGACCCGAGGTCGCGGATGCACCAGGCGTCGCCGAACCGCTCGAGGGCCGCGTGGAGGCGCGAGGCCGTGCGGTCGCGGACGCAGAGGTCGGCCGACGGTCCTTTGCCGACCGAGACCCGATCGCCGTCGAGCGTGTGGAGTTCCGGCCCTGGAGCCCCCCAGACCTCGATGTACGCGGGCATCTACGCCTCCGATTCCGGCGCGCGCACCGCGAGCGACCCGGCCGCGATGAGCGCGCCGGCCACCGCGAGCGCTACCTGGTTCTTGTCGGGGTGATACGGGACCAGCGGGGGCCGGAGCCCCCGCTCGGGGACGACCGAGGCGATCGCGCCGCCTCCGAGCGCCCCGACCGAGAGGGACACCCGCACCAGCATATGCACCGCCGCCATCACCCGCCCGCGCACCTCGTCGGGGGCGTGCGCCTGCACGGCGCTCATCGCGAGGATGATCGCGACGGAGAACGCGAGCCCGAAGGCGATCGCGAGCACGTAGCCGATCCAGAGCACGCTCACGACCGACATGAAGGTCAGGACCGCGCCCATCCCGACGAGCGCCCCGCGGATCATCCACGCGGCGCCGCGCGGCGACCGCACCTGCGAGGCGAGGAAACCGAGCACCATGCCGGCCCCGAACAGCCCCATGAGCCACCCGAACTCGACGCTCGACCCGCCGAGCGTCTCGCTCACGTAGCCGACCCCGACGGCGAAGAGCACGCCACCCCCGAGCAGCCCCGCCGCCACGGCGATCGCGAGCCCGCGCATGAAGGACCGGCGGGCCATGTAGCGGACGCCGTCGGTCATGCTCTCCCAGAAGGGCTCGGGCGCCGCGCCGGCCGGCACGCCTCCCCGAGGGAGCTGCATCCGCCAGATCGCCGCCGCCGACGCGAGGTAGGTGAAGGCGTCGAAGACGAAGGCGAAGGCGAACGTGTGCGCGCGGATCGGCCGGCCCATCGGGAGCCAGGCCGGGTAGTGCATCCCCGCCCAGGCGAGTCCGGCGAAGATCGGCGCCGACAGCGGGATGCCGCCGAACGACGATCCCATGATGAGGGCGTTCGCGGCCTCCAGGCGCTCGGTGGCGACGATGTTCGGGAGGCTCGCGTCGCGCGCGGGCAGGAACACGAGCGAGAGCGCCTCGACGGCGAACGCGAACCCGTACAGCGCGCCGAGGCGCGGGACGAAGGGGACGGCGAGGATGACGGCGAAGCGCGCGATGTCGCTCGCGATCATGATCCGCTTGCGGTCCCACCGGTCGGAGAGCACGCCCCCGATCGGGGTGGCGAAGAACGAGGGGATGAGCCGGATCACGAGGATGCCGCCGACGGCCACCGGCTGGTCGGGGGCGAGCTGCTGGGCCGCCACGATGAAGGCGAACGTGCCGACCCAGTCCCCGAGCGCGGAGATCGCCTGCCCCCAGAAGAGGCGGCGAAAGTTCGGGACGGCGAACACCTCGCGGAAGCCGCCGAGCGGGAGACGGCGCGCGCGGGGGATCGAGGCCGGCGAGAACGGCGGAGAGGTCCCCGGCGGAGTCCCGGGCGGAGTTCCGGGCGGAGTCCCCGGCGCGCGATCCCGGCCCTCGGAATGTGGTGGAATGGGGGGCGCCCCGCCGGGCGAGTCCCGGCGTTCGTCCGGGGCATCGGAGAGGCTCAACTTCATGCCACTGTACTCAGAGGGGAAGGCGCGAGTCCAGGAAGCCGCCGCCGCGTTCCGGGCGGGGCGCTGATGCCGCTTGCCGCCTGGGTCGCGGTCGCGTTCGTCGCGGGCACCCTGCCGTCGCCGTTCGTGCTCGCCTGGGCGCTCCGGCGCCACGACGTGATCGCGGAGATGCGCCGGCAGGACTCGCCCGGCGACGCGCACTTCCTGGTCGCGCGGAAGCTCTCGGGGGCGCTCGGGGTGACGGCGATCGTCATGGACATGCTGAAGGGGTTCGCGCCGGCGCTGGTCGCGCGCGCCACCGGCGAGCTGGCCGGCACCCTCGCCTGGATCGGGGTCGCCTCCGTCGCCGGGCATTCCTTCGCGCCGTTCCTGCGGCGCGCCGGCGGGCGCGGGCTCACCACGGCCGCCGGCGTGTCGCTCGTGATCGTCCCGAAGGCGATGGTTGCAAGCGGCGTCATCTCGCTCGCCGGCACGATCGCCAAGCGCGGCGGCCTCGGCACGAGCGTCGGCTTCGGACTCCTGCCCGTCTTCGCGGTCGTCTTCACCTATGACCGCGCGCTGGTGGCGATGACTCTCGGCATCGTCGGGCTGATCGCGATCCGCCGCCTGGAGGGTCTGGAGGAGGACCGGCGCGCCGGGATCCCGCTCGGGCGCGCGGCGCTCGGGCGGCTGCTGTTCGACCTGCCGAGGGGGAAGATCGGATGAGGGCGCGGGGGACTTGCCGATGGCCCTGATCGTCCAGAAGTTCGGTGGCACCTCGGTCGGCTCGCCCGAGCGCATGAAGGCCGTCGCGCGCCGGATCGCCGACACGAAGAAGGCCGGTAACGACGTGGTCGTCGTGGTGAGCGCGATGGGCCACACGACCGACGAGCTGATCGATCTGGCGCGCCGGATCTCTCCCGACCCGCCTCCGCGCGAGATGGACATGCTCCTCACCGCCGGCGAGCGGATCTCGATGGCGCTGCTCGCGATGGCGATCCACGACTTCGGCTGCGAGGCGGCCTCCTACACCGGCTCGCAGGCCGGCATCATCACCACGACCGAGCACGGGCGCGCGAAGATCGTCGACGTGCGGACGGCGCGGGTCACCGAGGCGCTCTCGCGCGGGCTGATCGCGATCGTCGCCGGGTTCCAGGGCGTGTCGGAGACCGCCGACATCACCACGCTCGGGCGCGGTGGGTCGGATACGACCGCCGTCGCGCTCGCCGCGGCGCTTCACGCCGACGTCTGCGAGATCTTCACCGACGTGGACGGCGTCTACACCGCGGATCCCCGTATCGTTCCCGAAGCGCGGATCCTGCACGCGGTGTCCTACGAGGAGATGCTCGAGATGGCGTCGGCCGGCGCGCGCGTGCTCATGGCGCGAGCGGTCGAGTTCGCGCGCAACCACGGGGTCGTGGTTCACGTCCGGTCGAGCTTCAACGACCGGACCGGAACGTTCGTGAGGCAGGAGGACGAGCGCATGGAGAAGGCGATCATCTCCGGGGTGACGCACGACACGAGCGAGGCGAAGGTCACCGTCCAGGGCGTGCCCGACCGGCCGGGGATCGCCGCGCGCCTGTTCGGGGAGCTGGCCGGCGAAGGCATCAACGTCGACATGATCGTGCAGAACGTGTCGGTCGACGGGCACACCGATATCTCCTTCACCGTCTCGCGCGACGACGCCGCGCGCGCGATGGCGGTCGTCGAGCCGATCGCCGGCGAGATCGGCGCTGCCGGCGCGAGCGTCGATCCGGAGATCGGCAAGATCTCGCTCGTCGGGGCCGGGATGCGCAGCCACCCCGGCGTGGCGTCGGCGATGTTCGCGGCGCTCTCCGAGTCGGGCGTCAACATCGAGATGATCTCGACCTCCTCGATCCGCGTGTCCTGCGTTGTGCGGGAGCGGGACGTGGTGCGCGCGGTGCGCGCGGTGCACGACCGCTTCAACCTCTCGGAGGAGGCGATAATCCGGGAGATCCACCCGGGCTGAGCGCTTCTCGCCCGCCGCGCGCGCAAGCCCGGGTGGCTCGCGCGAACCCGCGTGGCTCGCGCGCCGTTCCGGTAGTCTGTCGGTATGTCGCGCGGTTACCGGGTCGCGCTGGTCGGCGCCACCGGGGCGGTCGGCCGGGAGATGCTTCGCATCCTCGGGGAGCGGTCCTTCCCGATCGCCTCTCTCCGGCTGCTCGCGAGCGCGCGCAGCGCCGGGCGGCGTCTGACCTTCGCCGGCGAGGAGATCGAGGTCGCCGAGGCGACCCCCGGTTCGTTCGAGGACCTCGATCTGGCGGTCTTCGACACGCCCGACGAGGTCGCCCTCGACCTGGTGCCCGAGGCCGCGCGCCGTTGCGTCGTCGTGGACAAGTCCACCGCGTTCCGGATGCGCGACGACGTGCCGCTCGTCGTGCCGGAGGTGAACCCCGAGGCCGCGCGCGCCCACCACGGGATCGTCGCGAACCCGAACTGCACCATGGTCACGATGCTGATGCCGCTCGCGCCGCTCCACCGGACGGCCGGCTGCCGCCGGGTGGTCGCGTCGAGCTACCAGTCGGTGTCGGGAGCCGGAGGCCCGGGGGTCGAGGATCTCTATGAGCAGCTCGAGAAGCTCATCCCGGAGCGTGACGCGGTCCGGCGCGGCAGCGTCGAGGGGCTTGTCGGGCCCGGGCGCGCGTTCCGGCACCCGATCGCGTTCAACGCGATCCCCCACGTCGGCGGGTTCGACGACACGGGGCGCACGAGCGAGGAGCGCCGCTTTGCCCAGGAGACCTGCAAGATCCTCGACGCCGCGATCGACATCTTCGCGACCTGCGTGCGGGTGCCGACGGTCGTCGGGCACGCCATCTCCGCGTGGGTGGAGTTCGAGCGCCCCCTCGGCGTGGAAGAGGCGCGCGCGGCGATCGCGGCCGCGCCGGGCGTCGCTCTGGAGGACGACCCGGCCGCCGCGCGCTACCCGACCCCGCTCCTCGCGGCCGGCGAGGATAAGGCCTTCGTCGGCCGGATCCGGCGCGACCCGGCGAACGAGCGCGCGCTCGGGTTCTTCTCGGCGTGCGACAACCTGCGAAAGGGCGCGGCGCTGAACGCCGTGCAAGTCGCGGAGCTTCTCGTGGCCGAGGGGCTCGTGTAGCGCGGGCGTCGAGGGCTGATCTTCGTGGGTTCCCCTTGACCCGGCGTAACTTGTGAGTTACGGTCGTGAGGTGGCGCGGCGACGGACGGCCTTCGATCGGGATCTCCGACGGAACCTGCGAGATCCCGCGTTCAAGGCCGAGTACGAGCGGGAGCACCGGCGGATCGCGGCCACCGACCGCGTTCTCAGAGACCTCGACGCGAGGCGGCGCCGGCTCGGTCTTTCGAAGGCGGAGTTGGCGCGCCGGGCCCTCGCGAACGAGGTGGTCGTTCGCCGTCTGTTCACGGCGACCGATCCGAATCCGACGTTCGGGACGCTCGTCGATGTGGCGAACGCCCTCGGACTGGAGCTGCGCGTTGCCGGCGGCGGCGATCGCAACCGACGGCGATCGCAACCGACGGCCGGCTGAGAATCAGCGCAGGACGTTTCGCGGGCGCCGACGTCGGTACTCCCCGCCCAGCGCCCGGACGCGCGCGTAGTCGGCGCGGGTGAACACGCTGTCGTTCCGCTTCCTCATCCCGGTGATCAGGACGATGCTCGGGCCGCCAAGCCCGGCATCCGTCCCGCTCCTCTCGAGCACGCAGAAGAGGCGGTAGAGCCAGGATCCGTGCCGGTCGCGAGCCTCGTAGAAGCCCTTCATCTCACCGTGCATGACCTGCCACTGGAGGCCGCCTCTGAAGCGAGGCGGCGGCGCCTGCGCGACCGCAGTCAGGATCGCGAACAGGCGCGCCTTCACCTCCGTCGGACAGCTTCCGAGGAACTCACGGGCAGGGGCCGATCGAGTCGGCTCGTCCTGTCTGTGCCGTCGGAAGTAATGGATCAGCCATGGCTCGTCGGCTGGGATGCTTGGTCCCGTGCGGCTCCCCCCTTTGATCCTGGCCGCGGGGCTCGTGTAGCGGGCCTACGGATTCCTCAGGCAAGCGTCGCGGTCGTCTACGTTGCGAAGGCGAACCCCGCCCGGGATCCGTTCGAAGGTGAAGCGCAGCCGGCGGCCGGCCCGCTCCTCCGAGATCCCGTCCGGATCAGTTGCACGGCATCGGCGCGACCGGGGCAACGTTCTCACGGGACTCCGCGCGCGTCCAGCCCGGGAGATTCGGGAAGACCGGCGCGAGCGCGCCGGCTAGAACATCTCCTCGACCCAGGGGGGGCGGCCCGCGAGCATTCCCTCGAGCGCCTCGATCGTGCGGTCGTCGGCTTCGAGCCGGCCGGTGCGCGCGGCGTCGCGCGCGCCGAGCATGCCGGTCCAGATCGCGGCAAGCGCTCCCGCGTCGGCTCGCGCCGCGGCCGAGGAAGCCGAAGTCACCTTCGCGCGGCCGTCCGACACTTCGATCCTCCACGGCCCTGCGTTCTCCGGCAGCGTCTGGTCCTCGACCGCGAGGTCGAACGAGGCGTGCGCGTCGGGGCGGAAGCCTCGCGCCTCGAAGGCCGCCGGCAGGTCCACCAGGCGCGTCATGAGGCGGAACGACCACTCCGGCCGGCCGTCCTGCTCGGTCATCAGGTTCACGAGCGGGTCGGCCGGCGGGCCGAACCAGATGAGGTCGTTTCCGAGCGAACGGTGACGCCCCGCGAGCGCGAGGAGTGAGCGCCCCGCCTCGCGCGTGCACCACGACAGGTGGGAGCACGTGAGGTCGTAGCGATAGCGCGACTCCTTGGAGGGCTCCTGGACGAAGACGATCGCGCCGGTCACCCGTCCGCGCTCGCGCACGAGGTACCGGTAGACCTCCTGGTCGCCGTGCGCCCTGAGGATGCCGGCCCACCAGAGCGGCGTCCGCACGATCGGTCCCTCCATGCCCTCGACCGAGGCGCGGTAGCAGGCATCGACGTCGGGCAGCGCGCCGTCGTCCCACGGCTCCGGGTCGAGCGCGCCGTCGCGCGGGAGCGACCGGAGCGGAGCGCGGTACATCGTGCGCGCGGCAGCGTACTCGTAGCCGCAGCGACGGTAGATCGGAACCGTCGCCGGGTACAGGCTCGAGATCGGCGTGCCCGCAGCGCGCAACTCGCGCAGCGTCTCGGCGACGAGGGTCTCGGCGACCCCGCGGCCCCGCGCCTCGGCGGCGACCGCGACCGAGGCGATCGCCCCGCAGGGCACCGCGCGCCCCCCGAAGAGCTGAGACACCTGGGTGATACGCAGCGCCGCGAGGATCTCGCCCCGCTCCTCGACGACGCGGATCTCGGAGGGTGGGAGGGAGCGGATGAAGTCGCGCCCCGAGGGTGGAACGTTGAACGACTGCGCCTCGATCGCCACGAAGCGCTCGAGGTCGTCCTCGCGCGCGGGGCGAACTTCGAGGCTCAAGGCCGCCTCCGCGCTCCGCTCACGCCTCGCTCCGCGGCGTGGTCGTCGCCCCCGGTCACCGCCGCCCCTGCCCTGCCGTCGTGGCCCCGGTCACGCCTCGCTCCCGTCCTTCTCGTCCTCGCGTGCCTCCTCCTCGTCGAGCTGCTGGCCGCACGAGGGGCACGTGAAGAGCTGGAGGATCTCGGAGAAATCGTCGGGTCCGAGCGCGGTGCCACAACCCGGGCAGCGTGCCATGGGATCCCCCTCTCTAGCCTGCGCGGCGTCGCCGACGCTTGCGACCATACCACCGCGCGCGCCGGGGGATGGACTTGATTCCAAGGGGCCTGCGCCGGGAGAGGGGGACTCCCGGCGCATGAGCTTCGATGAGGCGCCGGCGGGTCAGCGGGCGCGCGGGCGGCGGTCGCGGTCGGTCGCCGCGACCACGATTGCGCGCGGCTCTCGCTTGGGCGCGCTGAAGGCGAACAAGATGATCGCGCAGAGCACTCCGAGAATGATCCAGCCGTCGATCGACATCGGCCACCTCCGCGCCCGCCCGGCTCA
>JACQXY010000076.1 GCA_016208485.1 Acidobacteriota bacterium
CAAGGCAGGAGCCCGGTGCGGTAGTCCCGCACGCCGGGATCTGCGCGGGGGGCGGGCCGACCCCAAGAGCTACGGCCCGTCCCTACCGCACCCGCCATAGCTGTGGGGGATGCCCCGCCTTCTGTTGAATTTCGGGTAGCGGCGGCTCGCGTGAAGCATCGTCCCTACGCGTCCTCCTTGTGTGACGCCAGCGTTTTCGCCGTGGGCGGCAGGGCCGGCGCATCATGGCCACATGTAGGTGGGCTACGCGGTGCAGACCTCCACCGCCAAGCTGCGCTACCGAGTCAATTCGGTGTCGTCGATCGGCACGAAGCGCGTGATTCTCGCGGAAAGCGCGTGAGGGCGTCGGGGGGACGGCCCCAGCGCGCGCGCCGCGCCAGGCGCCTTCGCCGCGTCCTGCGCGCGTCGGCACCGCCGCCTGCCACGACGGGTGCAGCTACGAAGCGTGCAGCGCCCGACGCAGCAAGCTCTCGAGGTCGTCCGCGCCGCCAGCTCGCATGACCGCATCGACGAGCGCCCGCGCGCGGCTCGCCTGAAAGCCGAGGTTCCTGAGCGCGCCGAACGCCTGCGCTGCCAGCTCGATGGCCGCAGCTCTTGGCGGCTCGCCGTAGCGCCCCCCATCGGCGTGCCGGAAGCTGAAGCCCTCGGTGGCGCTGCCGTCGATAGTCAGCCGGCCGGCGTGCGCGGCGCGATGGTGGGCTCCGCAGAGCACGGCCATCCGCTCCGGATCGTGCCGGCCGCCCTCGGACAGTGGGTCGAGGTGGTGCACGTCGAGGAACAGGTGGTTGGCGCAGCCGTCGACCACACAGCGCTTGCGGTCGCGCCGCATCACCTGGCGACGGATGGCGGGGGGATGGTCTGCCTCGCGCGGCGCCGGTGCGCTCCCGCCGCAGCGGCGGCCGGTGCGTGGGGCCCTGTCGTCTTTGCCCCCACGTGGGGGCACCTCGAGCGGTCACCGCCGACCGCGCCCAGTTCTTGGCTGTCACACGCCGCCATCTCGGCCACCACCTCGTCGACCGGGTGGCTCCGGCCGCCGGCCTCGATGCTCGCCCGGCCGCACTCTTCGCACCGGCTCAACGCTATCTGGTAGCTCGACCGTCCCTCGTCGCCGGGGCCCCCGAGCGCGCGCCGGGCGACTTCGAAGAGCAGCGTGTCGTCGTCCACCCGGCCTCCCAGATCGGCGCGCACCGCCGCCTCGAGGTCGCGAAACAACGCCATCGTCTCGGCGCGCACCTCGAAGCGCAGTCGGTGCTTCACCCGTGACGGCTCGGCGCGGTCCTGAGGGCCGTCGCCCGGGCGCCGCGCCGCTACCGCCTCTTCGATCTGCCGGCTCGGCCGGCCGGTGGCCCAGTCGAGCCACGCCTGCTTGGTCTGCCGGCTCGCGACTCGGCTCAGCTCGCGCACCGCCGAGAAGCAGAGCTTGCAGGAGCCGAGCGCGCGGTCGAACAGCGGCAGCTGGGCGAGCGCCCGAGCCACCCGGAGTCGCTCCTCGGTCTGCCGCCCCTCGAGCCCGAGGACGCGGCCGGCGTACTGGCGCAGGCTGGCGTAGCCGGCGCGGGCGTGCACTGAGAGCCGCTCGGCAGCTCCTCGGTCTGCCGCCCCTCGAGCCCGAGGACGCGGCCGGCGTACTGGCGCAGGCTGGCGTAGCCGGCGCGGGCGTGCACTGAGAGCCGCTCGGCAGCCAACAGCCAGCGACCGAGCTCGCGCTCGTGGGCGGCGCGCTCGGCTCCGAGCGCGACGATGCGCTGGTGCACCCGGGCCCAGTCCGAGACGGTCTCGGGGTCGAGCGGCGGGGCTGGCGCCGTGCGGCCGGCGCCGTAGTCGGAGAAGGTCTCTTCGCGCGCGAAGAGCAGGGCGAGCGGGCGGTCACGGCGATAGCTCGACACGTCGAGAGCAGACAGCGTCTGAAGATGCAGTGGTGCATTCATGGTTTTCACCATAGCACGCACCATTGTGCCCTCGCTGACGGGCTCCTGGGGCCACTTCAATGGTGTCGGATGACAAATGGGTCACCAATGCTACTGGCGCGCGCCCTCGCGCCGCTGAGGGCCCCGGCGGGCCACGCCGGCAGCGAGTGTCGACGGCGAGCTGACGGGGCCGCGAAAGCCGTCAAGGGAAATCGACGGCGCTCGCGAGCGTCGTCTTCGTTTTCTTGGTACAGGTTCGCGAGGAGCGGCTCAGACAGTCGGGGGCGGGGGCGGCGGCGGAGCGGGACTGGGGTTGGCGCGCGCGGCTCGTCGACAGCGGCGCCTGGATCGACACGCCGGGCCTGCTGCGCCTTGGCTGCGGCGCGAGCGTGGCGTGCGTGCGCACCGACGACGGCGGCAATGCGCTCGACGTGGGAAGGCGGCAGCCCACGGTCCCGCCGGCGCTCCGCCGTGCCCTCGGTCTGCGTGACCACGGGCGCTGCTGCTTTCCTGGCTGCGACAACCAGCTGGTAGACGCCTATCACGTGCGCCACTGGGCGCGCGGCGGCGACACCAAGCTGACCAATGTGTTGTCGTCATGCGCGTCACCATTCCGAAGCGCACGATTCCTGTTACCGCATTGAAGTGGATGGCGCCGGCGGGTTCTCCTTCTTCGACCGATTCAATCGGCCCATCGTGGCCGCGCCGCTGATGCCCGAGCGGTGCGGCCCGGGCGCGGAGGTTATCGCTCGCGCGAGGCGCGAGGCGGGCGTGACGATTCGGCCTAGATCTTGCATTGATGTAGTCGCTGGCGGTTTTTGCATGTTCGAATGGGCGGCGGGAATTGTTTGTCTTCGGCGCTGTTTCCCACTGTATGGGATACGCGGCAAAGCAAGCGCAAGGCACGGGACAGCTGCCGGTCACGCGGCAGGAGCTATCGGCATTGGATAGACTTGTGGGCATGGTGAAGGAGAGGAAGGATAAGCCGTTCGGGGGAGCTGGCGACTTCAATGCGTTCGAGCGGGAACTCGCAGAACGGCTGCGCGAGGTCGGGCGAGAGATGCTCGCCGAGGAACTGCGCAAGGCGGACGTCGACGCGGAAGCGGTCCTGATCGATGGGTCCGAGCACCGGCGCGTCCTGCGCGCGACCGAGACCTACATGACGACCATGGGGCCGGTCACGGTCGAGCGTTCGCTCTACAAGGACTGGAGCGACTCTGGAGCCAGAGCGGTCGCTGCGATGGAGCCGCGGCTCGGCATCATTGGCGGGTTCTGGACGGAGGGGGCTGCGAAACAGGCGTTGTGGGTGGTCGCGCAGATGACGCCGGCGCTGTCGGAGGAGCTGTTCCGACGAGTTGGCAACATGGAGCCGTCGAAGAGCTCGTTGGACCGGCTGCCGAAGGAGCTCAATGGGGTCTGGGAAGACGACCGAAGGGCCTTCGAGGCGGAGCTTCGGAAGGTCACCGTGGTCCCCGAGGGGACGGCATCGATCGCCGTATCGCTCGACGGGGTGCTCATCCCGATGCGCGACGGCGGCGCGGTCGAGACGCGGGAGAGAGCGGCGGATGATGGCCGCACCAGCAAAGGCCCGGCGGGCTATAGGGAGGCCAGCTGCGCCACGATCAGCTTCTGCGACGACGACGGGGACCTCATCTCGGCGATCCGGATCGCGCGGATGCCCGAGTACAAGAAGCGCACCCTCAAGGCGGCGCTGCTGGCGGAGCTCCAATCGGTCTGGGAGCAATGTCCCGACCTGCCGGTCGTGAAGCTCGCCGACGCCGCGAGGGACAACTGGGACTACCTCGACCGCGAGGTTCCCGTGGGAGACAGCCTCGTCGACTTCTTCCACGCGACCGAACACCTCCACCACGCGCTCGCGGCTGCCTACGGGGATGGCGCTCGGGACACGCGCCTGCGGTTCGATGAGCTGAGCGAGATCCTGCGGGATGACGAAGGTGGCATTGACCGGGTGGTCGCTTCGCTTCAATACCTTCGCGGCAAGCATCCGCGGAGCGCCACCATCCAACGCGAGCTGAAGTTCTTCAGGCGCAACCGCAAGCGGATGCGCTATTGGCAGTTCCGAGAGAAGGGCCTGCCGATCGGGTCCGGCGTCGTCGAGGCCGCGTGCAAGACGCTGGTGGCCCAGCGACTGAAGCAGAGCGGCATGCGCTGGGGCAACGATGGCGGCCAGGCGATCCTCACCGCTCGCGGGTGGTCGCAGAGCGCCCGCTTCGATCAGGCCTGGGCGCTGCTCGCCACAACCTACCAGGTTCAAGTAACCATTCTGGATAACGTCATCTCCATACGCCGCGCGAGGAAAGCCCGGTGATTGGCCTCAGTTCTGGACCTAGACCCTGACGATTGATGCGCGCACCTCGCTGCCCCATTGGCACGGCGACAAGCTCGACCTCGCCGCGGCGGTGAACAGGCTCGTGTGGCGGGCGGCCCGAGGCGAACAGAGCGCCACCGCGTGAGCGGGGCGGACGCGCTCGCGCCTGGGCAAGGGCCCACTGCACTTGCTTGCAGGGCGCAGCGGTGGCGCGTGTCGTGCGTCCTCGGCGACTCAGCGGCGACGAGATGGATGGGGGGCTGGGGGCGAAAGCCCCCAGTGAGGCGCGAAGCGCCGTGGCCGACGGCCGTCGCATACCCACATAACCTCTCGGGCGCGCACGAGTGGACGGTTCGCCATACCCTCTTCGCCCCCTCGAAGCCGCTCGGGAGGTCGAACGACTCGCGCGAGCTTGTCCGCACCACCACCAGTCCGAGCGCCGCGCGGTCTGCTGCCGCTTCGGCCGCGGCCGAGCGTCGATGCGCGTCTGGCTTTGGGCGAGCTCGAGCGGCTCGAAGGCGACCCGGCGGTGGACGATCCCCGCCGGACCGCCAGGTCGCCTCACCACGGCAATCCGTGCGCCAGCGCCGCACGCCAGCACGGCTCGAGGGGCAACGGCGGCCCCTGGCGGACCGCCTCCAGGTCCGCGCGGCTCGGGGGCTACGCCGCCGTCCTGACCGAGGGACGCAGGGCGGCGACGAGGGAGGACATGCTCATGTGGCCCTTGACGCGACGGAATCCGCGATGGGCCTCGGCTACGGCGAGTGCGACCCAGCGACGGATCATGGCCTCGTTGCGCCAGCGCTTGACGTTGCGCGTGACGCGGCGGAGCGTGCCGTTCATGTTCTCGATGGCGTTCGTCGTCGAGAAGGTGCGGCGGAGCGTCTTGGGGAGGCCGAGGCGCAGCACGGTGAGCGTCTCGTCGAGCCCCTCGCGCAAGCTCGCCGCGGCGCTGTCCTCCCCGTTCGACTCGAGCCACGAGGCGAGTTGCAGGAGCTTCTTCTTCGCCGTCGCCGCCGTCTTGCTCTGGTAGGCGTCGCGCATCTGCCGCGCCACGTACGCTCGGCGCGGCTCGGGCAGGTGCCCCTTGACGTTGCGCAGCTTGTGAACCTGGCAGCGTTGCACGACGGCGCGGTTGCCGAACACGTCGCGCAGGGCCTTGCGCAGGCCCTTGCCCCCGTCGGTGACGAACAGCATCGACTCGTCGACGCGCAGTCCGCGTTCGATCAGGTTCTGCAGGAGCTCGGTCGCAACCACGTGGTTCTCGCTCGAGCCGGCCCAGATGCCGAGTGGCACCTTGGTGCCCTCGATCGTCACGCCGAGCGCGATCAGCACCGAGTGGTGCGCGATGTCGATGCCGTCGATGAACATGGCCACCAGGTCGACCTCGGCGAGCTTCCGCGAGACGAACTCGGCCAGCTTGCCGTGCGTGGCGTCGATGAGCGCGCGACTCGCGCTACTCTTGCTTGCGCCCCGCGTCTCCAACTCGCCGGCGGGCTCGAGGCTCCGATCGTAGCCGCGCGTCGACACGCCCAGCACGATCTGCTCGGCGACACGCGCCGACATCGGATCGCCGTCGCGCAGCGCCGCGATCGTCGGCAGTGTAACCTCGCCGCGCTTGCCGCGCCGGCGTACCCGCGGCCGCTCGATGACGGCGTTGCGGCCTCCGAACGCGACGGCCGTCCGCGCGCGGCCCCAGTGATGGTGCCTCCGCTCCGGCGCGTGCTTGCCCTTCGGCCCCGCGATCATCGCGGCCTCCGTGGCGAGCAACTCCTGCAAGACGGCCATCCCCATCTGCTGCACGAACGAGAGCAGGCCCTGTTTCGTCGCATCCATCGCGAGCACGAGCGGCAGCATGAGCTGCTGCATCGCCACGCTCATCGCGATCGTCCCTTGCTTTCCTTCCTTGACTGCTGCTTTCTTCGACATGGCGGCTCCTCGGCCCCGTGGGGCTTGGTTTTTGGCAGACCCGATTCTCAGGCCGGCCAAGGAGCCGCCGCTACATCAAGAGTTCAACAGCCGATGGGGCATCCCCGCGGACCTATCCCCCCTTGCAGTTACGCAGAACGTAACTCGAGGGACAGATAAGGGGCCTATCCCCTCCTCCAGTTACGTTTCGCGTAACTGTCGAGGGGGATGACCTGCCGCCTGCACGCCCGCCTGCCCCCGCCTCCATCCCGACCTCGCCCACCAGGTCGCCGCGCTCCTCGGCGCCATCGTCGCCGGGTGCGACACCCGCCGCGCCTCCCGGCTAGCGCTGCCGGCGATGAGTCCACCCCCATGTGCGCCCTGGCAAAGGCGCCGGGCTCGAGCCCAAGGCCACCCTCCAAGCCATCATCGTCGAGGGACGCTCGGCCGAGTTTCGCACGGACTACCTGCAGCGCTCCCGCACCCTGTTCGACCAACTGCTGGTCCAACGGCTCGAGCAGGCCGTCGACCAAGGACGTCTCTACTCCCACCAGGCTGCCGAGCTACTTG
>JACQXY010000082.1 GCA_016208485.1 Acidobacteriota bacterium
ATGCCGCCCAGGCCGACCGCCGTGACGCCCGGCCGCTCGTCCACCATCAGCATCACACCGACCCAGACGAGCAGCGCGCCCCAGGTGGCCAGCTCGATCCGGCGCTCGGCCGGAGGCGTGGACAACCGCACCACCACGCTCACTCGCGCGATGATATCAGCGCGCGGTACCGGGCCGGGAGCGGCCACCCCTTCAGCCCGGAGTACAGGATCGCGTTCAGCAGCTCCTGGTTCACCTCGTCCACGCGCCAGTCGATCATCGCCGATAGGAGGGCGAGGTCGCTGCCGTCGTCGCCGTTGCGCAGGAACGGCGTCGGCGGGCGCACGGCTTCGTAGACCTCGTTGTTCCGCCGGTCGAGCCCGGGCACCACGATGTCGTGAAGCGGCACCGCGCCGGCGTCGTAGATGGTGAGCGGCGGCAGCCCGAACAGGACCTCGATCGTCTTGAGGACCGAGGGGAAGCTCCCCGCCTGGTGCGAGGCGTGGCCGCCGGGGCCGTGCAGGCGCGCGAGCCCTCCGGCCGCGAGCAGGTAGGTCCGGTGGGCGTCGATGTGGTCGCCGGCGAGCTGCGTGTCGTCCTCGAGGGCGACGATGAGGGTGTTTTTCCAGAAGGGGCTCTTCGACAGCGCTTCCACGAGACGGCCGAAGGCGTAGTCGTTGTCTGCGACCATCGAGGCAGGCGTCGGGCTCATCGGGTCGTAGCCGAGCGTGTGGTTCACCGGCAGCGCCATGTAGATGAAGTTGGGCATCGCGCGCTGGCAGGCCTCGTCCGACTCGTCGCCCGCGCGGCACGCGGCGTATGCCGCGCTCCACGCGTCGAGCGAGAACTTCTGGTACTCGCCGGAAGTCGCGCCCGGCCGGTCGCAGAAGCCGCTGCCGCTCTCGTAGGGCGCGTTCTGCACGTTCGGGTCGTCCGGCGCGCCGCAGAACCCGATCTCCTTGCCGAACGTCGGCGGAGGAGGGCCGCTGTCGCCGGCCCACGCGTTCGACACGACGCGGCCGTCGGTGAAGATGCTCACCCGGTCGGTGTCGGGGAAGTCGAGGTCCCTCCCGTGGTGGACCGCCGAGGATCCGATCCCCCACAGCGCCATCGGTGCCTGCTCGGACTTCGCGTCCGAGCCGTTGTTGACGTCGTCGGAGTAGATGCGGAAGCTCAGGTGCTGGGTGTCCTCGGCGAAGGTGTCCACGAGCCGCTCGGCCGGCTCGAACAGCTCGCCCTCCTGCGTCTCGATCCGCTTGTCGGTCTTGGACGCCGGGAACGCGCCGCCGGGGATCCGGTCGTCGCCGGGGATCGCCGAGCCGTCGTACTGGCCCGCGCGGCGACTCCCGCGGAGCCCCTGGCTGTACTCGGGGTTCCAGGTGATCTCGACGTACTCATTTGCGTACCCCGCCGAGGTCCACGAGTGCCCGGTCGTCGAGACGTCGGCATCGGACCAGAAGTTGTCCATCAGGGTGAAGCGCTTCGCGAGCCGGTGGTGGTTGGTCGTCACCGGGTAGCCGTAGAGGAGCCAGGAGGGATCGGCCTCGGCGTCCGGCACGAGCGCGCGGATGTCCCCGAAGTACTGGTCGAAGGTCTTGTTCTCCTTCACCACGTAGACGACGTGGAGCGATCCCCGGTCGAGCGTCCCCCTCGACGCGCCGCAGATCACGCCGGAGAGCACGGTCCTTCCGTTCGGAAGTCGCGCGGGCTTGCAGGGGTCCTTCGCGGCCGTCCGCAGGTTGGGATCGAAGACGCTCGCCCAGCGGTTGTTCTCGACGACCGTGGCCGTCCACTCGTCGAACCGCTCGTCGTCGGAGGAAGAGGGAACGTCGATCACCGAAAGAGTCCCCTGCGTGCGCGACCCGTTCAGCGGCTCGGCGTCGCCGTTCAGCCCCGGCCCGGCGCCGATCCCCTTGATGTTGGCGACGTAGAGGCGCGTGGCGCCGGTAACCGGATGAGGAGCCGAGGCGAGCGCCGACGGGTACCAGCCGACCGGGACGTAGGTGTGAGGCACGTTGAGGCTCGTCGCTCCGGTGCCCCGGCCGATCGTGACCGTGCGCGGGATCGCGCTCCCGTCGGCCCTCCGGACCTCGACAGCGTTCTGACCGGCGAGGCCGACGAAGAGGAAGGCCCCATCGGGGGAGAAGCCGAGCGAGAGCGGGGTCGCGCCCGGGGGCGCATCCGCGGTCGTGCGCACGTCGAGCGTCTCGGCGCCGGTGATCGTCCCGTCGGCACCCAGAGACAGCTTCGAGAGCGAGTCGTCGGAGGAGTTCGCGACGAAGAGGGCGGAGCCGTCCGGGGCGAGCGCGATCGCGGTCGGGTGGTGGCCGACCGGATACACCTGGACCTCGGCCTCGCTCCCCGGTGTCGCGATGTCCAAGACCGAGACGGTGCCGGTGCCGCCGGCGCGCGCGCTGTTGGTCTCGTCGGCCCAGTTCGTCACGTAGAGCTTTCCGCGCGCGGCGTCGAGCGCGAGCCCGAACGCGTCGCGCCCGACGGGGACCGAGCGCACCGCCGGCGACGGCGCGTCCGGATCGGACACGTCGATCACGCTCACCACCGAGCAGATCGTGCTTTGGGCACAATCGACGCCCCGGTACCCTTCGGGGACGCTCAGGTTCCCGGCGACGAAAAGGCGATCGCCGGCGAGCGCCATGCTCCCCGGGTATCCGGCCACCGGGACGCCGTTGCTCGGTGTGCCGGGGACGATCCCGACGTGGCGTGTGCCGAGCCCGGCGGGTCCCGCGACCTTGTACTGCCACACGCGGTTGCGGCTCCCGCCCGATGCCCAGAGGTTCCCCGCGCCGTCGAAGGCGGCGCCCATGTACAGGTCGCTCGACGGCGAGACGGTGTGGGCGAGCGTGGAGGCGTCGACGAGCGTGAGGGTCTCGAGGAAGATGCTGCTCGACACCGCGGCGACCGTGCGGCCGTCGGGCGACACCGTGACTCCGGTGGGCGCGCGGTCGGTGTCGATCTGGGTCCCGGCCGGCCGAAGCAGCCATCCGTTCGGGGTCTTGTAGCGCGTGAAGACGAGCGGTGCGTCCTGGGAGTCGGGTGGTGCCGGGGGATCGACGGTCCTGGGCGCGTCCGACGGCACTCCGCTCGAGGAGAGCGCGCCGCATCCCGCTCGAGGAGAGCGCGCCGCGCGCCCCGCGCGCGCCAAAGGTGAGCGCCGCGAAGCGGCCGAGGTTGCCCGAGGCCGCGACGGCGCGGTGGTCGAGGACGGCCACCCCGAGCGAGGCGGCGAGTGTGCCGGCCGCGGCCAGCACCGCAGTCCTGCGAGCGGAGATCAAGAACCTGCGCACGATTCCCCCCTTTGTCCGGGATCCCCGGCCCCCGCGCGCTAACCGCGCCTGCGCGGCGGGCCTCTGCATAGGATTCGAGATCGAGCCCCGATCCCCTGCCTCGGTAGACTGACCCCGATGACCCCGCACGCGCGCGAGCGCCTCCTCGCGCACCTGATCCGGACCGGCCTCGCCGGGGACACGCGCACCTCCCGGGAGAGTGTGGTCGCAAACGCCGAGCGCCTGGCCGCCGGCGACCCGGACAAGCGCCTCGGGCTCGGCGCCGGCGGCCTCGACGCGCGCGCGGTGATGGAGGCCGTCGCGGCCCTCTGCGGCTGTTCGCCCGACCCGGCGGAGCGCGACGGCCCCGGCGTGATCGATCCGGAACTCACCCTGAACGGGCTCGAGGCCGCAGCCGCGCGCCTCGCCCGGGCCGCCGCCGCGGGCGAGATGGTGCTGCTTGCGACCGGTCACCCGAGCGGACTCCTGCCGCTCTACCAGCGGATCGCGCGCGCGCTCACCGCGTCGGGGGCGGTCCTCGTCGGGCCGGCCGAGGGGGTGAGGCTTGCCGATCCGGGCACGCGAGCGCCCTTCGACTCAGTCCGCTACTTCGACGGGGTCGCGGTCGCCACCGACGGCGTGAACCTCTGCCACACCCACGAGTCGTGGCCGGTGGAGCGCCTGCTGTCACTCGTCGGCGAGCCCCCATTGCTGGTTGTCGCCGACCACGGTTTCGCCGGCGCGGCGATGGCGCGCGGCTTCGACGTGGTCGCCTTCAGCGATGTGAACGATCCGGCGATCGCCGTGGCCTGGGCTCAGGGGCGGAGCGGACCCGTGATCCCGCTCGACGACAACCGGCCGCCGCGCGAGTACGAGCCGCTCGGGGAGCTGCTCGAGCGAGCGATCCGGGCCGGGAGTGGCGACCGGGCGGCGCGCCGACACCCGGCCGGCGCGCCGACACCCGGCCGGAGCGCTGACACCCGGCCGTCCGGCACTGCGACGGCCGGTGTATGATCGTCCTCAAGGAAAGGCTGGAGGAGGACGGTGGCGAGTTCATACTCGCCCGGCGGCCCCCGGTTCCTTACTGCCGTTGAGGCTGCCGAGCGCATGCGGATCTCGAAGATGACTGTTTACCGGTTGATCAAGGCCGGGAAGCTTCCGGCTGTTCGCATCGGCCGGTCTTATCGTGTCCGTGAAGAGGATCTCGATCGCTACCTCGAATCGAGCTACGTGACGGCGGCCGGCAGCTCCGCCTAGCCGGCACGCCGCCCGAGCGCTCCACTCCTCGGAGCCTGGCGTGGTGCGCCCTATGGATGAGTTCGAGAGTCTGATCGCGAAGGTCGTGGAGCGCGGCGGCGTCGTCGTCGCGCTCGGCGGCATGGACACCGGCAAGACCACGTTCTGCAAGATGTGCGCGGCCGTCGCGCTGCGGGTCGGGCGGTCCGTCGGCTTCCTCGACGCCGACATCGGACAGAGCACGATCGGGCCGCCGGCCTCGATCGGGCTGAAGATGCTCGCGAGCGAGGCCGATCTCGAGCCCGAGACCCTCGGCCGCCCGGATCACACCTACTTCGTCGGCTCAATTTCTCCCCAGGGGCACCTCCTTCCCATGGTCGTCGGGACCGCGAAGATGGCCCGGGAGGCGCGCGACGCCTCTCCGGATCTCGTCGTGGTGGACACGACCGGACTCATCGGAGGGACGCTCGGACAGGTCCTGAAGTACCACAAGCTCGAGCTTCTCCGTCCCGACTGGGTCGTGGGCTTCCAGCGAGGTGGGGAGCTGGAGCCGATCCTCGGCGTCGTGCGCCGGGCGCTGCCGGCCGAGGTCGAGTCGCTCCCGGTCGGGCCCCACGTCGCGCTTCGCACCGTGGAGGAGCGCGGCGCCGCCCGGGAGGCGCGCATGCGGGCGGCCTTCGAGCCGCCGCTGCACCGGTGGAAGGTCAAGCCTAGCGTCTTCATCCCGGCGATCCCTCCGGAGGTCGACCTCGCCGGCCTGGACGGCCTGCTCGTCGGGATGGAGGACGGCAAGGGATCCTGCCTGGGTCTTGGTATCCTCGAGTATCGCGACGGGTCGCTCCGGATGATCTCCTCGCTCGCCGAGGGGGCGCGGGCGCTCCGTCTGGGGTCGGTGCGGGTCTCCCCGGATTTCCGGATGGCCCGGGTGGATCTGCGCCGCCTGTTCATTTCCGACTAGACTTCGCCGGCCTTCCGACTGAGAGGGGTTATGGGCTCCATCATCAAGAAGCGCCGCAAGAAGATGCGGAAGCATAAGCACAAGAAGCTGCTCAAGAAGACCCGCTGGCAGCGACGCCAGCGCGGTTAGGTTCGGCGTCCAGCCGTCCCCCCGCTCGCCCGTGGTTGCGCGCGCGTGACGCGCGTGCCCATGATCATGGCGTGATGAATGCCGCGCGCCTCAGGCTCCGGGCATCCCTCGCCTTGCTCGTGCTCGCTGCGTGTGGGGGCGAAGCGGGGCCGAGGCCGCCGGTCGCGACCCTCACAGCGACCTCGACCGCGACCGCGACCGCGTCGGTGGACCCCGGCCGATCTGTGTCGTTCGAGGCGCCGGCCGGCCCGGGCTCCTCGCGCACGATCACGCTCACCGGCCGGGTCTTCGGTGCCGGCGCGAAGGCCGTCGTGCTCGCGCACATGTTTCCCGCCGATCAGCGGTCCTGGTTTCCCTTCGCCCGGGAACTCGCCGCGCGCGGCGTGATGGCGCTCACCTTCGATTTCCGGGGCTACGGGCGCTCGGAGGGCGCGAAGGAGATCTCTCGCATCTCGCTCGATCTCGAGGCGGCGGTCGCCGAGGCGCGCCGCCAAGGCGCGGAAGTCGTCGCCGTTGCCGGCGCGAGCATGGGCGGCACCGCCGCGATCATGGTTGCCGCGAAGGTCCCTCTCGCGGCCGTCGTGGCCATCTCGGCCCCGGAGGAGTTCCGGGGCCTCGACGCGCGCGCCGACGTGCGCAGGCTCCGCGTCCCGGCCCTCTTCGTCGCCGCGGAGAACGATCCCGGCGGCGCCGCCGCCTCGGCCCGGGCCCTCTACGACGCGACGCCCGGCCCGAAGCGCCTCGAGATCGTGCCGGCCGCCGCGGCGCACGGGACGAACCTGCTCTCCGACCCGGTGGCAGGTCCGTCCGAGCGCCTCTCGATCGAGTCGTTCCTGCTCGACTCGCTGGAGGCCGCAGGATGACCCCGCGCCGCGATCGCGGCCGGACCGAGATCCCGCCGGAGGCCCGACCATGACGATCTCGTTCCGCTTCGTGACCTTCCTCTCCGACTACGGGTACGAGGACGAGTTCGTGGGCATCTGCCACGGCGTGCTGAAGCGCATAGCCCCCGAGGTCGAGGTGATCGACATCGGCCACGGCATCCCGCCTCAGGACGTGGAGGCCGGCGCGCTCGTGCTCGGCCAGGCCGTCACCTTCATGCCGCCGGCCGTGCACGTCGCCGTCGTCGATCCCCGGGTGGGGACGGACCGGCGCGCGGTCGTGATCGGCACGCGCGCGGGGCCGCCGCTCGTCGGGCCGGACAACGGGGTGCTCTGGCTCGCCGCGGAGGCGCTCGGGGGCGCGGTGCAGGCTCACTCCATCGAGCGCGAGGAGCTCCTTCTGACGCCGGTGAGCCGCACCTTCCAGGGCCGGGACGTGTTCATGCCGGTCGCCGCGCGCCTCGCGCTCGGCATGCCGCCCGAGGATGTCGGCCCCGAGGTCCCGGTGGACTCGCTCGTGCGCTTCGAGATGCCGAAGCCGCGGGTGGACGATGATCATGTCCACGGGCAGGTCGTCCAGACCGACCACTTCGGGAACCTCCAGCTCAACGTCCACCGCCAGGAGCTGGAGGACATCGGGGTGCTGCTCGGGGACCGGCTCGAGATCCGGATCGGAGGCAAGAGCCACACCGGCCTGTACTGCCTGGCGTTCGCCGAGGTCCCGCTCGGTCGGTTCGCGGTGCTCGAGGATTCCTACCGCCTGCTCTCCATCGGGATGAACCGGGGGAGCGCCACGCGAGTTCTCCAGGCCGCGCGCGGGGACGCCGTCATCTTCGCCCGCCTGCGCGACTCCGCGCGCTAGGCGCGCGCCGCTCCCGCGCGCCGCGCGCGCTTCGAGACGAGATTTCCCCCGAGAGCGCGAAAAGGGGCCCCCGTGCTTTGTAGGCACGCGGTCGGGGCTGCGCGAACCGGCGATCCCGACCGGCCGGCGACCCGCGCGATGGCGGAGCGATCGAATGGTGTCCCATCGAAAGGAAACGGCGCGGCCTCGGCCGCGCCGTTTCCACAAAGGCCGGCGTCTAGGGCCTGGTCGGGACTCCCTCTACCTGGATCGGGTTTCCCCCTACCAGGGTCGGCGGGTCGCCCGGCAGCATGCTCTTGCACGCGGCTGCCGTGTACGCGGTGCCGATCGCCACGTCCACGGACGCACCGCCTCCCGACGCCAGAACGTGGATGGGCGTGACGACGAGCGACGAGGACGTCGGCGTCGAGAGGGGTATCTGCTCGTTCAGGATGATCGCCCCGCCCGGTATCGGTATCACGGTATTGGCAGGCACCGCCACAGAGGCGGGATTCCCGCCGATGTTCAGGCCGGCGAGTTGGGTGTCCCCGGCATCGCTCGATCTGGACGACTGCGTTGCCCTGCTGTGCGAAGCCCCGACCACGACATCCGCGGCGAGGAGCGTGGCGTTGGTGGCGCTGTCGAGAATCTTCACCCCCAGAATCTCGGTCCGCGCCGTCGCCTCCGCAAGAGTCGTCGTCTCGGTGCCCGACGTGCTCGTCCGCCCCGCTCCCAGATAGATCTTCACCGGCACCTGCGGGTCCACGATCGCCATCTCGAGCGTGCTCATCGATCCGCCGGAGGGGAACACCGTCTGGTTCGGCTTGTTGATGATCACATCCGGGCCGGGGGTCACGATCGCGCCGCCGGCTGTGAAGGCCTCTGCGTTGGCCTCCCGCTCAAGGATCGGGATCTGCGCGCCGGCCACGATGGCGTTGACGAGCCCCGGGGTCGGGTCGGTGGCGCCGAGGTCGAACACCAGCGGCAGGCCGCTCGTGTTCACGGCGCCCGTGAGAATCCCGAGCGCGCTCGCGAGGACGCTGGGGTCCAAACTCGGCCCGGTCGGGTTCGCCTGCGGCGTTCCGCCCGGCACCAGGCCGATGACGCGGATCGCGAGCGCGTTCAGCTCGTTGATGGTGGCCTGGACGGTCGCGCCGTTCGACGGGCTCACGCTGCCGCCGACCTGGCCGAACCGTCCCCAGCCGGTGTCGAAGGCCGACGAGGCGACGGACACCGTGCCGCCGAGCCCAGTGATCGTCGCCGGGATCGATGATGACGGGAACGGCGAGACGCTGCCGATGTCGGTTGCGAGGATGACCAGGTGGCGGGCGCCCGGCCGCCAGTCGGCGCCACCGAGGCCGGATCCTGAGTACGCGGGCACGTCGCCGCTGTCGCCGGGCGTGAGGTAGCCGGAGCCCGGCGATCCGTTGCCCGGATTGCCGGCCGGGCCGCTGTCGGCGGTGGTGCCGTTGCCGTTGCCGTCGAGGCCGGCCCCCGTGGCCACCTGATGGAGCGCCTCGATGTCGGTCTCCGGGCCGTCGCCTCCGTAGCCCGGGGTTACATCATCCAGCGCGTCGGTGACCGACGGGATGTTGGTCGTGACCGGCTCGTTGAGGATGAACGGCCGCCCCGTCGAATACTCCCAGGCAAAGCTCGCGTACTCCTCGAACCGCGCGACTCCGAAAGCCAGCGACGCCGACGGCAGGGCCGCCTGCGCCTGTGAGACCACGTCCGAGAAGACGGTCTGCACCTGTGGGCCGTAGCCGGCGAACGACCCGGTGTCGTCCAGCAGCAGCAGGACATCAACGTCCCCGATGCCGATATTGTAGCAGTTGCCTTTCTCCTGCCCGGCTCTCGCTCCGCTCCCGCCGCCGGCTACGACGACCAAGAGCGCAACGAGCGTAGCGAAGCTGCGCTTCATAACGCCCCCCCTCCGGGTGGCCCCGGATCCGTGGCGACCGCAGCGGTCACCGCGGTCCTTTTCGTACCACTCGGCCATGGTTGGGGTCAAGGCGATCGCCTGCGAGTTCCCCGCCACTCGCGTCACAGCCAGTGGGGTCCGATGTACGGGTCGGGATGGCCCTTCGCCCACCGGTCCAGACGTACGGCCAGATGGGTCGCAAGCGCCCCCCCGCGTGGGAGGGCTGACTTCCGCACGAAGATCACCGGGGTGCTCGGCCCGTCCCGGCCCAAACGCGCCGTCAACAGGGCGGCGTAGTCCGCGACGTTCTCCGTCACGATGACGCGGTGTTCGGCGACGGCGCGGTCGAAGACCTCAGAAGCCGCTCGCGCCGTGCGACGAGATCGCGGACATGTTCGGCGGCGCGCTCGTCCTCGGCGATGCGCTGGTCGATCTCGTCGGGGAATGACGTGTAGAAGTCGATGGCGAGCCGCAGTGCGGCAGCGGAGATGCCGAGCGACTTGGAGACGTGCGCGATCCGATGCTTCGGGTAGCCGGTCGCCTCCTTGACCGCGCGGACGAGCTCCCACACGTCCGGACCCCCGGCGACTGCGGCCCGACGCCCCGTCGGGCCTGGCCGGTACACGATGCCGGGAAATAGCCGGGTCTTCACAGCCTCATTCAGCATTGAGGAGGCCAGGCCAGAAACCGAGCGCCCCTCCGCGCGCGCCTGTGCTTCGAGGCGCGCCAGCAGATCCTCGGGCAGGCGGAACGATGTGGGTCGGCTCACCCTTCCCCCTCGTGCGCTACATTTGACTACAATGTAGCAGGCCAGGCCTCAGCCGGTTCGTCACCGGACCTCCGGCCTTCATGGAGTCCCACCCCGAGCGGTTCAGGGCCGGCGACCGCGGCCTGGAGGCAGGAGGTGGGCCGGCGCCGCTACTGCGCGGCGAGTGTCAGGCGCGCGCGCGCCCGGGGAGGCGGCGCGTCGCGATCCCCTGGAAGCGTCGGAAGTCGCGATCCTCCGTGAGGATCTCCCCCACTCCGTGCTCCAGGCAAACGGCGGCGATCTGAGCGTCGGCGGCGAGGTTTCCGCGCGCCCCGGCTTCGGTCACGAGATCGCGCAGGACGGCCCAGAATCGAGGCCCCGGGGAGAGCACGCGCGCACTCGGGCTGCCGAGAAGAGCCTCGATCGCCTCGATCGCCTCCGACTCGCTGCTCGGGGGATCGAGAATCCGCGGGTGCGTGACGACGCGCAGGAACTCGCCGAGGACGAACACCGGCAACGCCCATGCCGGCGGGCCTTCGGCGAGCTTCTTCAGCGCGGTTCGCGCCGCCCGGTGCCGGCCGAACTCCTCGCGGTGGGCGTAGACGAGGATGTTTGTGTCCACGGCGATCAGAGGCGACCCTCCATCCGCTCCAGGAGAGCGTCGCGGTCGCCTATGTCCACGGTGGGGGCGCGACGACCTCGGACGGTCGGCAACCGGAGCTGGAACCGGCGCGACGCCGGGGCCGGGGTCAGCGCCGCGCGGAGCGCGTCCTCGACGAGGCTCGTGAGGGTGACTCCGCGCTCGGCGGCGGTCTTCTTGGCGGCTCGCATCAGGTCCTCGCCGAGGTTGAGGGTGGTCTTCATGGCCAGAAAACCATATCCCGGAACCATATCGCTGTCAATTGAGCGACGCGGGGTGCCGGGGGATGCGCGCGCCGCCGCGCGCGACTATTCTGACCCCGTCGCTTGAGGGGGGGAATGTGGCAAAGCAGCGAGTCCTCGTCACCGGCGTCTCCCGCTTCCTCGGGAGCCGCCTCGCCCAGCGTCTCGAGAAGGACCCCGAGGTCGGCGAGATCTTCGGCGTGGACCTCGAAGAGCCGCCGGTCGAGCTCACCCGCACGGACTTCGTGCGCGCCGACATCCGAAACCCCCTGATCGTGAAGGTCCTGCGGGCGACCGAGGTCGACACCGTCGTCCACACCGCCGTCATCGCCACCCCCGGCCGCGCCGGCGGCCGCGCGCAGATGAAGGAGATCAACGTCATCGGGACGATGCAGCTCCTCGCCGCGTGCCAGAAGGCCGAGAGCCTCCGCAAGGTCGTGATGAAGTCGACGACCGCCGTCTACGGCAGCGAGCCGACCGACCCGGCGATCTTCTCCGAGGAGATGGCGCCCCGGTCCCAGTCGAAGACCGGGTACGCGAAGGACGCGGTCGAGGTCGAGAACTACGCGCGCGCCTTCGGCCGCCGCCGGCCCGACGTGTGCCTGACGATCCTGCGCTTCGCGAACTTCATCGGGCCGCTGATCGACACCCCGCTCACCCGCTACTTCTCGCTGCCGGTGGTGCCCACCGCGCTCGGCT
Organism: Acidobacteriota bacterium; assembly: GCA_016208485.1. Taxonomy (GTDB): domain Bacteria; phylum Actinomycetota; class AC-67; order AC-67; family AC-67; genus JACQXY01. The sequence goes on from JACQXY010000082.1 coordinate 11,559, forward strand.
TCGACCCGAGGCTCCAGTTTCTCCACGAGGACGACGCGGTCGAGGTCCTCTACCGCGCGACTCGCGAGGACCACCGAGGCACCTACAACGCCTCCGGCGACGGGGTGCTCTACCTCTCGCAGGCGATCCGGCTCGCCGGCAAGCTGCCGGTCCCGGTCCTCGTTCCGTTCATCAACCTCGCGGCCGGGATGGTGCGCCGGACCGGCGCGGTGGACTTCTCGCCCGAACAGATCTCCTTCCTGCTCTACGGGCGCGTCGGTGACGTGGCCCGGCTGAAGGAGAAGTTCGGCTACACCCCCCGCCACACCACTCTCGAGGCCTTCCGCGACTTCGTCGCCAAGCGCAAGCTTCTCCGGGTGTTCACCCCGGAGCAGGCCGAGCAGTGGGAGCGGGATCTGTACGCCTTCCTCTCGCGCCGGGACCGCCTGCGGCGCCGGGGGGCCGAGCCGGCCGAGCCGGAAGGGGCGAAGGCCTGATGCCGACCGCGCGCGTGATCAACATGGAGTCCCGGCGGCCGGAGCCGGATCGCTGCCTCGGCCGGACCGCCGACGGCAGGCCGTGCCGCAACCGCGCCGGGGAGTCGGGGTACTGCCGCCGCCACGCGCCGCCGCCGCCGCGCGCCGAGCACCCGGCGCTCACCGCCTTCGAGCACGCCCTCGCCGAGTTCCTCGCCTTTCTCCGGACGCGTCTCACCGGGGAGTACCCGACCGACGACTTCGGCTTCGACCGGCACCTGACCGAGAGCGCCGTGATGCCGCTGCTCCGGCCTTTCTTTGAGCGTTGGTGGCGCATCCACCAGCAAGGCTGGGAGCACATCCCTGCCCGGGGACCCTGCCTCCTCGTCGCCAACCACTCCGGCACCTTGCCGTGGGACGCGCTCATGGTGAAGTACGGGGTCTTCGAGGCGACCGGCCGGCACACCAGGCTCCTCGCCGCCGACATGGCCTTCGAGATGCCGGTCGTCGGGGAGATCGCCCGCAAGATGGGCAGCACGCTCGCCTGCGACGAGGACGCGACGAGGCTCCTGCACTCGGGCGAGCTGGTCGGGGTCTTCCCCGAGGGATACAAGGGGGTCGGCAAGCGCTTCCGCGAGCGCTACAAGCTCCAGCGGTTCGGCCGGGGCGGCTTCGTCGAGGTGGCGCTTCGGACCGGCGTTCCAATCGTCCCGGTCGCGATCGTCGGGGCGGAGGAGATCTACCCGATGCTCTACGATCTGAGGTCGCTCGCGCGGCTTTTCGGGCTGCCATACTTCCCGGTGACGCCGACCTTCCCTCTGCTCGGGCCGCTCGGGATGGTGCCCCTGCCGTCCAAGTGGATCATCGAGTACGGCGAGCCGATCCAGACCGAGACCCTAGGGTCCGAATCGGCAAACGACCCGATGTTCGTCTTCAATCTCACCGATCAGGTTCGCGAGGTAATCCAGCAGACGCTGTACAAGAACCTGATGGCGCGCCGCAACGTGTTCTTCTGACCCGCGCGCAAGAACTCCGCAAGGGTCGGGCAGGATTCCACGTCCCGGTCTCTTGGTTGTTCCACCTTCGTCCGAAGGGTTTTCCGGCGCTCAAGTTCTCGCTCTTCCCGTCCGACCACATAAGGGAGCAGCTCGGCGAAGTGCCGGGCTGCCGGGGCCGAGGTGGATCGAACCTCGGCCGCTTTGGCGTGTGGGCCTGGTACGCAAGGGGGGAGGCGAAGCGTGGCGTCGGTCTTGGTCGTCGAGGACGATGCCCCCGTCCGGTCGCTGATCCGCATCGTTCTCGAGGGCGAGGGGCACGGCGTGCGTGAGGCCGCGGGTGGGGTCGCGGCCCTCGACGAGGTCGCGCGCGCGATGCCCGACGTCGTGCTCCTCGACCTCATGATGCCGGGGATGGACGGGTGGCGATTCTTGACGGAGCTGCACGAGCGCGGGCTGCGCGAGCGCACCCGCGTGATCATCGTGTCGGCGCGCGCCGACTCGGGCAGCGTGGCCCGGGGACGCCGCGAGGGGGCGCTCGCCTACCTGCCCAAGCCCTTCACCCCCGAGGCGCTCCTGCGCGCGGTCGACGAGGCGATGCTGGAGCCGCCGGCCGATCTGCTGCGGCGGCGCCAGCGGGTCGGCGAGTTGGTCCGGTTGATCCGGATTTTGGAACAAACGGTGAGCCGGTGACCAGGCCGTGGGGCGTCCGAATCCCCCGGGAAGGCCCGTTTCCAATGACCCTCTAGCCACCAAGTGCCATAAAGAACCATTCCGGGAGGGCATTGGAAGGCTGGCCGGTTTCGTCGAGCATGGGGACGATGAGGGAAAACCTTTGGAGGAATGGCTTCGAGGAGACCGTAGGGGGGTCCGCCATGAGGAGAGCGATCGCTCGCGTCGGCCTTGGGACGGCGGCGCTTCTTCTCCTTGTGCTGCCCGGGGCGCGCGCCACGACTCCCGACCGCGCCGATGCGACGGGGACCGCCACGAGCACGCTGTTCCGCCTCTCCGCCGGCTCAACGGTCGTCTCGGCCGTGGGCGACGTCGCGCGCGCCGCGCGCAACGGCTCGACCGAGGCGTTTGCCGCGTTCACCTCCGGGCGGACCGACGGCACGACGCTCGGGGCGAAGGAGCGCCGCGCGACGGATGACTCGAGCAGCGGTTCGGACTCCTCGGGCCCGGCTACCCTGTCCGTCCCGGCCCTGCTGAGCATCCAGCAGAGCGGCGTGCGGCTCGAGACGCTCGTGCGCGACGCCTTCTCCTCCTCGACCGTCTCCGCCGAGGTCGGCGCGGTGGACGCGCTGGCCGGCCTGGCGACCTTCGACGGCGCGCGCTCGGTCTCCGACATCGTCGTGAACGACGACCTCGCGCGCGTCGCGCGGACGATCGCCGTGGACCGCGTTCGGATCTTCGCCCTCGCCGACCTGCTCGCGCGACTCGGCGTGGACCCGTTGAAGCTTGCCTGCGGCGCGATCGAGCAGACGGGCGATCTCCTCGGAGTCTCGCAGGCGTCGGTCGCCTGTGAGCGCCTCGGCGAGGCGCAGGGCGGGATCGCGGGGGCGAAGAGCGCTCTGGACGCCGCCGCCGCCGACCTCGTGGCCGCGAGGGACGGCTTGCAAGCCGACCTCGCCGGCAAGACCCGCGCGACGGCGCAGGCGAACCGCGACACGGTCGCGGGGCTGTCCTGCGGCGCCCTGGACGTGATCTGCCAGACGAACATGCTCGCGACCCTCGTCGGCTACGGCGCGACCTACGGAGTAGACGTGAGCGGCAGTCCGCTCGACGGCGCGAAGGCGGCCGTCCTGGCGGCGATCGACGCGACGCTCGCCGCTTTCGACGCGCTCGACCGCGCGCTCGCCGATCTCGCGGTCGTGAACGGAGGCATCGCCGACGCGGCCTCTGGAACCTGCGCGGCGACCGAGAGCGCCGCGCGCGCGGTGGCTGCCGGCGTGCCCGCTCTCGCCGGCACGCTCGATCCCATCGCCGGCGCCATCTCAGACGCCTGCGGCGGGCTGCTGGTGGCGGTGCGCGCGGTCCTCGACACGCCGCTGCTCTCCCTCGGCGGTGTGAGCATCTCGGTGAAGGCGACCGCGCGCGCAGGCCACCCGGCGGTGGAGGTCGCGGGCACGATGGACGAGATCAAGGTCGGACTCGACGCCCCGTTCGCCCTGCCGGTCGCGCTCCCCGAAGCCGCCCAGGCGCTCACCGAGCAGATCGGCGGGCTCGTCGGGGCCGTGACGTCGGCGCTCGGGATCGAGCTTCCGGCTCCCGCGCTCGAGTTCATGGCCGTGGATTCCGGCGCCGGGCAGCGCTACGACGGCGCCTGGTACGCCGAGGGATCCGTCACGCTGCTGCGCATTCACCTGCCGTCGGCGACGATCTCCCTGCCGGCCTCGAACCCACTCGGCTTGCTCTCGCCCGGTGGAATCGCCGGGGCGCGCGCGCCGCGCGCGAGCAAGAGCGCGGGCACGGGCTGGGCCGCCGGGCTTCCTGCGACCTCAGCGAGCACTCCCGCCGTGACCCTCGACCTCGGCGCGTTCGACGCCGTCGGGGAGTTCCTGCCGGCGACCACGGCCGCCGGACCCGGCCCCGGCGGCGGCGATGGCACCACGGCTCCAGAGGTCGGCGGTGGGGGAGCCGGGCAGCAGCAGCTTCCCACGACCGGCGCGGGCCTCGGGGTCGCCGGGGTCATGCTCGGCGCGGGGGCGCTCGCCGGAGCCGGCGCGATCCGCAGGTTCCTGCGCGTGCGCTAGCGACGGCAGGATCTCAGTTGCCGGCGTCGTCGTCCATCATCGCGACATCGGAGCCGATGACGATGATGGGGACGGGTGCGCGCTCGGAGTCGGCTGGAGCGCGGTGCGCACGGCCATGTATCACTTCGGCCAAAGCGGGCGGCCTCTCGGCCAGCTCCCGGAGCCGCCGGAATCTGCGGTTCCACCCGCCCGGCGAGAGGATCGCCTGTGCTGATACGTCCAGGATCTCGAGGAGGATCCCGCGCTGCCGTTGACGCGCGTGGAGATCGGAACCTACTGGTCGAGACGCATCCCCGAGATCGCGAAGTGGAAGAAGGAGTCAGGAGGTCGACGCGAATAACCCCTGCGAAAGGTCCAGGTCAGCGTCGGAACAGCTCGGAGAGGTCGACGGCGAGCCCGGGGAGAACCGGCGTCGAGAGCGTCTCGCCGGGCTCGAGGATCTCGGGCGTGCCGTAGCCGCGCTCGCCGAGCCGGAAGACCTCGACGCGGTCGGCTTCGGGGTGCACGACCCAGTACTCCGGCACGCTGAAGCGCGCGTAGAGGTCCCGCTTCACCGTGCGGTCCGCCGTGCGCGGGTCGGAGAGGACCTCCGCGACCAGGGACGGCGCGCCCCGGATGTTGGCCTCGGTCACGATCTCCGCGCGCGCGCTCGCCACGAAGACGAGGTCCGGTTGGACGATGTCGTGGGGCGACAAGACCACGTCGGTCGGCGCGGCGAGCACCTCCCCGCCGCCGCGAGCACGCAGGTGCGCCTCGACTGCGTACTGGAGTCTCCCCACAATCCGCTGGTGTCTCGTGCTCGGTGCTGGAACCACGTAGACCTCCCCGTCGATTAGTTGACGGCGCACGCCGTCGTCGGGGAGGGCCGCGTAGTCGTCGTAGGTGAGCCTCGGCCGGCACTCGGGTCGAACTGCCATGACTCCAGCATTCTAGCGCCGGGCTACGACAGACCCGGAACCGCAGGCCCCGCAGGTCCGCCGCGGCGGGTGTGCTCGTCTTGCGCACCTGCCGGCCGGTCGGGCCGAGCTACTCGCCGAGCAGATCGCCGAGGGCGGCCGACGCCGGGTGGATGTGCTTCACGCCGGGAACCCTGGAAAAGGCCGCGTCCGCGGACACGAGCGCCTCCGCGCCGGCCGAAGTCGCCGCCGCCGCGAGCACCGCGTCGAACGGACCGAGCGCCTGGTGCCGCGCGAAGAGGCTGAGTCCGCCATCCAGGTCCTCCGCGGTCGGGCGGAGAAGAGGAGCGAGCAGGCGCGCATATGCCCTGCCGAGGTCCACGGCGTCGCGGCGCCCCCGGTGGCGAGCTCGGACGTGGACGAACTCCTGGATCGCCTCGACGGTCGTGGTCGCCTCCAGGCGGCCCTCGCTCACGACCTCGACCAGCCTGCGGCACGGCTCCCGGAGGTTGTGGTCGGAGCCGACCGCGTAGACGAGGACCGTCGTGTCCAGGACGATCAGCGCCGTCGCTCCCGAAGGCTCTCCAGCTCGCGCCGCAGCTCGGCGGGGGATGGGACCGGCATGGAGTCGGCGGCGAGTATCGCACGTCCGGCTCCCGCCTTTCGCGCGTCCACCGCCGGGAGGGCGATGTCGATCGCCTCGCGGACGACGGAGGCGACCGATGTGCCGCGGTGCCGAGCCAGGCGCGCGAGGCGCTCGTAGCCCTCCTCGTCGATCAGGATCTGAAGCCTCCGATTCAACATGCACATACTGTAGCATGCTCATGATCGGAGCCACTGAACGCATCCATCAAGGATGGAGAGTCGTCGGCGTCGGAGACGAAGAGAACGTCCGGTTGGACCACGTCGGTCATCGAGAGGACCACGTCGAGAGGCGCGACGAAGGCCCGTCCCCCGCCGCGCGCCTCGACGTGATTGGCGATGAGCCGGTGCAACCTCCCCACGATCTCCTGGTGCCGGGTGCTGGGCGATGGAACCACGAAAACCTCCCCGTTGATGATCTGGCGGCGGCGCCCGTCGTCGGGGAAGCGGACGTAATCCTCATAAGTGAGCTTCGGCTCAGGCCTGGTCGCCATGACGTAGGAATGCTAACGGGGCTTCGCCCCAGCCCGACGAGTTGTACTTTTCACGATCTGGTCTCCTTCGATTGAGTGTGTAGGCTCCGGCCGCGGGATCTAGTGGAGAGAGCGAACTCCCTCCGTATGAGACCGCCAAGCGGTCAGTTGGCCCGCAAGGGCCCCCGAGCCGGAGCCTACGAGCATGAGTCTACGCCCAAGCGTCGCACAGATCCTCTCCGAGCACGTCACCCTGGAGATCGAGGGCATCGACCGGATGTATCTGAACCTCTACGTGCCTCAGCTCCAGTATGAGCAGGGCGTCGTGGGGTTCTTCCGTAACCACCGGGGCGCGACCTTTGCCTCCTCGGCGCTGATGGATCCAATCTCCAAGTCCTTCGTCGCCGACATCGGCCGGTTCGTGGAAGCTGAACACATCCCGCTTGTCGCCTTCGCCAAGGGTCAGCGCAAGGACGACGTGGCTGCCGAGCACCTCGCAGGTTTCGACCGTAGCGAGGGCGTGCTGTTCGTCGGGAAAGCCCAGGAGAAGACCCCGGTGTTCCGCACCGAGAAGAGGCGCAACCCCGAGACCGGCAAGACCTATCCGTGGATCGTGCGCTCCACCGCGATGGTGAATCACTACTACTTCTACTGCCTGGACCGGGACTTCGGTCCGTTCTTCCTCAAGTTCTGCTCCTACTTCCCCTACACGGCCAAGCTGTGCCTCAACGGGCACGAGTACGTGAAGCGGCAACTGGCGCAGCGGGGGATCGCTTACGCGGCCCTGGACAACGGCATCCTCGCCGGCTGCAAGGCCGTCGGGATCCGCGCGGCCGTCTACGACGGCAAGTCGCACCCGGTCGACTCGAAGGACATCGCGTTCCAGATCGCCGCGCTCGAGGCGTTCAAGAAGGTCTCGCAGATGGCCAAGCC
>JACQXY010000004.1 GCA_016208485.1 Acidobacteriota bacterium
CGAGCCGGCCGGGGCGATCGCGGAGGCGCAGATGCGCAAGCTCCCGCGGATTCTCGCGGCGATGCGCGCGAACAAGGCACGGATCCTTCAGGGAATCGGCGAGGTTCCCGGGATGGCGCGCCGGCGCGTCCCCGACCCGGAGGGCGACGGCTCCTCCAGCGTCACCTGGTTCCTTCCCGACGCCGAACTCGCCGGCCGGTTCGTTGCGGCCCTTCGGGCGGAAGGCATCCCATCGGCGCAGATCTACGACGGCCGGCCGGTGTACGCGACCCCGTCTATCCTGGAGCGGCGGACGGCCTCCGGAAAGGGCGGCCCTTGGAACTGTGCCGAGCACCCCACGTCGGTCGCCTACCGGATGGGGATGTGCCCGAGGACCGAGGACCTCGTCTCCCGCTCGGTCTCGATCGCGGTCGGGGCGGCTTTCTCGACGGTCGACTGCGACGATTCGGCCGAGGCCGTCCGCAAGGTCGCCCGGCACCTGCTGTGAGCGCCCGCATCGCGCTCATCGGCTGCGGGGCGGCCGCGCGCCGGATCCACCTGCCGGCCTATCGCGAAACGAGCGGGGCCGAAGTCGTCGCCTTCGCGAGCGCCACCCGCGCATCGGCCGAGGCCGCCGCCGCGGAGTGGGGAAGCGGGATCGCGCTCGGCTCGTGGCGCGAGGCACTCGAGACGGCCGGCGTGGACGCCGTGGACATCTGCGCGCCCAACTCCCTCCACGCCGAGATCGCGGTCGCGGCGGCGGCGGCCGGCAAGCACGTCCTGGTCGAGAAGCCGGTGGCGCGAACGCTCGCGGAGGCCGACCGGATGATCGAGGCCGCCCGGGCCTCGGACGTCGTCCTTGCGGTCGCACACAACTCCCGCTTCGCGCCGCCGTTCGTCGCGGCGCGCGAGGCGATCGCCGCGGGGCGCATCGGCTCGGTCGTCGCGTTCCGCGCGGCGTTCGGGCACGCGGGGCCGGAAGCGTGGGCGCCGGGGGCTTCCTGGTTCTTCGACCCGGAGCGCTCCGGCGGGGGCGCGCTCATCGATCTCGGGATCCATCTCGCCGACCTCGTGCGCGCGGTGCTCGCCGACGAGGTCGCCGAGGTCGCCGCGATGCTCGGACCGCGGCGCGGCGGGGTCGAGGAGTCCGCGCAGGTGATCCTCCGGCTGGCCGGGGGCGCCACCGGAAGCCTGCACGTGAGCTGGCGAGCGGTCCCGGGGCCAGATCACCAGCTCACCGTCTTCGGGACCGGGGGCACCATCCACGTCGACTCCTCCGCCCCCCTCACGCTCCAGCCGGCGACCGGCGGCCCGACCGAGCAGCTCCCTATCCCCCAGGCCACGCCGGGGCCCTGCGGCGAGTTCGTGCGCGCGGTGGAGACGGGCGCGCCCCCCTCGGTCTCCGGCGAGGACGGCAGGGCCGCGCTCGCGATCGTCGAGGCCGCCTACCGCGCCGCCGCCACCGGTCGCGCGACATCGGTGGAACGGTAGTCGTGGACATCGTCGTTCTCGGGCTCGTGATCGGCATGGCGAACGCGCTCCTCGCCACCGGTCTCGTGCTCATCCACAAAGCGAATCGCGTGATCAACCTCGCCCACGGGGAGCTGGGTGCCTTCACCGTCGCGATGATGCTCTCCCTTACGCGCGTCGCTCACCTCAACTACTGGCTCGCGCTCCTCGCGAGCCTCGCCGGCACCGCCGCACTCGCCGCGATGATCGAGCGCTCGGTGCTCCGGCGCCTGTTCCGAAGCCCCCGGCTCATCATGCTGATCGCGACGATCGGGGTCGCCCAGCTCGTCATCGTCCTTCGCTTGGTGCTGCCCAAACCGAGGACCGCGGGCGGACAGAGCATCCTCTTCGGCGGGGGCTTGCAGTTCCCGGTCCCCTTCCACATGAAGCCGGTGGTCTTCGGACGGATCGTGCTCGGCCCGGCGCACTTCATGGCCCTCGTCGCCGGGCCTCTGCTCGCCCTCGGGTTGTTCCTCTTCCTTCGCCGCTCCTCCTACGGGATCGCCTTGCGCGCGGCCGCCGAGAACGCCCCGCGCGCCCAACTCCTCGGCATCCCGGTGCGGCGCGTCTCCACGCTCGCGTGGGTTCTCGCCGGGCTCCTGTCGGGAGTCGCCTCGGTCCTCCTCGCCCCGATCATCGGGTTCACCGCCACCGAGGCCGTCGGGCTGCCGCTGCTGATGCGCGGGCTCGCCGCGGCAACCGTGGCGCGGATGGAGTCCGTCGCCGTGGCGTTCTGGGTCGGACTCGGTCTCGGGGTGACCGATCAGGTGCTGTTCTTCTGGCTTCATCGGAGCGATCTCACCGACGTCGTGCTCTTCATCGTGATCCTGGCGGCGCTCGTCCCCCGACGCGCGCGGCAGGCGCGCACGGTCGCCGCGGAGGAGTCCTCATGGGAGATGTCGGACCCCGTGAGGCCTCTCCCGATCGAGATCGCGTCGAACCGGGGGTGGCGCGCGCTCTCGCGAGGCGCCCTGGTCGGCGGCTTGGCGGTCGTCGCCGCGGGGCCATTTCTCCTCGGAGCGTCGGCCACGTTCTTCGTGTCGACGGTGTTCCTCGTCGCCGCGGTGGCCGTCTCGATCACGGTGCTCACCGGGTGGGCGGGTCAGATGTCGATCGGCCAGTGGGCGCTCGCCGGCGCCGGCGGCGTCTTCGGCTCGAAGCTGGTCGGTTCCTGGGGCTGGCCGTTCTGGCCGTCTCTTGTCGTCGCCGGGGCGCTCGGGATGGTCCTCGCCGTGGCGATAGGCCTCCCGGCGCTCCGCCTGGAGGGCACGGAACTCGCGGTCGTCACGCTCGGCTTCGCCGTCGTCTCGGCGAGCTGGCTCTTCGATCAGGACTGGTTCGCCGGCGACGGGTTCATGCCGAAGCCCGAGTACCTCACGACACGCTGGTACTACGTCGCCGGACTCGCGTTCCTGGCAATCACCGTCGCGGCGACGCGGGCGCTCCAGCGCAGCCGCATCGGGCGCAACACCATCGCGGTCCGCGACAATCCAAGGCAGGCGGCCTCGCTCGGCGTGGGCATCGTGGCGACGAAGCTCACCGCTTTCGCGATCTCGGGCGCGATCGCCGCAGCCGCCGGCTTCCTCTGGGCCGCCGGGATCGGGCTCGCCGATCCGTCGGTGTTCCCGCCGGTGCGGTCGCTTTCGATCGTCGCGGCGGTCGTGATCGGCGGCCTCGGCTCCGTCCCCGGCGCGGTCCTCGGCGCCTTCTACATGCTCGGGATCCCGTACTTCGGCGCGAGGATCTCCCCGTACATCGGGCTGCTCTCCACCGGGTTCGGGCTGCTCGTGCTGCTCATCTTCCTGCCCGGCGGCCTCGCGCGGATGGCTCAGGCCGGCCGGGACCTGCTCGCGCGCGCGGTCACGGGCATCGACCCGCGCCGGCGCGTGGACTCGGCCCCCGACGCCCCCGAGGCGGCCCCGGACGCCCCCGCCGCCCCGGAAGAGGTCCGCGCGTGACCAAGAAGACCGGTTCCCCCGGCGCGGGCCGGCGCCTTCGCGCGCTCGCCCCGCGCGCGCTCGCTGGGCGCCTCCGCGCCTACCTCGACGGCGAATCGTCGTTCCCGATCCTTGTGCTCTTCGCGCTCAACGCCGTCGACGAGTTCGACTCCCGCACCTTCGACGTCCTTGGTCCGGAGATCGCGAAGTCCTTCGGGGTCGGAGTCGGGGTCTTCGGCTCGATCACCGTGCTCGTGCTCCTTCTCGTCCCGTTCGTCGCCGTCCCGGTTTCCTGGATCGCCGACCGGTGGAAACGCATGCCGCTCGCGATCGCCGGCGCCGCGGCGTGGGGGGCGTTCTCGCTCGCGACCGGGCTCGCACCGATCCTGGGATTGCTCATCCTGTTCCGGGTGGGGTCTGGGTTCGGAAAGGTCGTCAACCAACCGGTGCACGGTGCCCTCATCAGCGAGTTCTACTCTCCGCGGGCCCGCGCGAAAGCGTTCGGGATCCACTCGCTCGCCAACACGGCGGGCGCCGCGGTCGCCGCCGTGCTCGGCGGCCTCATCGCGCAGGCTTTCGGCTGGCGCGCCGCGTTCTTCGCGCTCACGGTGCCGACAGTCGCGGCGATCGCCCTCGCGGCGCGGCTGCGTGAACCTCCCCGAGGTCGCTTCGAGCTGCTCGAGACGCCGGCCGCTCCTCCTCTCGGCCAGACGATCCGCCGGCTGTGGGCGATCCGATCCCTTCGGTACCAGTGGATCGGGCTCGCGTATACGGCGGGGTCCACTCTCGGGATCGGAGTGCTCGTGCCGTTCTTCCTCGAGCAGGACTTCGGGGTCCGGCCGGGCCTGCGTGGGATCCTCCTCGGCACGGGAACCGCGCTGTCGGCGGTTGCGGTGCTTGTCGGCACGACCGTCGCCCAGCGCAAGATCAACGAACGTCCGAGCGCCGGACTGCGCCTGTTGTGCTGGAGCGGCGGCGCCGCCGGTCCCGCGCTGCTCGTGATGGCCGTCGCCCCGCCGCTTGCGATCGTGGTCGTCATGCTCTGGACGGTGATGTGCATCTTCGCGTTCGTCACACCCGGCCTCATGTCGATCACGGCGATCGTGTCGCCACCCGAGATCCGCTCGTCGGCGTTCGCCCTCGCCGGGCTCGTGGCGCTCGCCGGATCCGGCTTCTCGCTGATCGGTTTCGCGATCGGAAACAACGTCAGCATGCGGCTCGCCATCGGCGTCATGGCCCCGATCTTCATGCGGGGGGTCCTGTACTTCTTCAAGGCCGCGACCTACCTCGACGACGACGTCGAGCGGCTCGATCCCGCGCACGCTCTGAAGGCTCGGAGCACCGCCGGGGAGGAATCGGTCCTGCTCGAGACGAAGGGGCTCACCGTCTCCTACAGCGGCGTGCGGGTGCTGTTCGGCATCGATCTCGAGATCCGGCGCGGAGAGGTCGTCGCGCTCCTCGGCACGAACGGCGCCGGTAAGTCCACCGCGCTCAACGCGATCTCCGGCATCGTCGAGCCCGACGGCGGAAACGTCTGGTTCCAGGGAGAGCCGATCGTCGGGGAGTCCCCCGAGCAGACCGTCCGGCGCGGGATCGTCCAGGTTCCCGGCGGCCGCGGAGTGTTCCCGGGACTCACCGTCGAGGAGAACCTGCGCATGGGAGCGTTCTTGATCCGCCGCGACCGCGCGGTGCTCCAGGAGCGCCTCGACGACGTGCTCCGTCTCTTCCCCCGCCTCGCCGAGCGGCGCGGGCAGCGCGCCGGTTCGCTGTCGGGCGGCGAGCGCCAGATGCTCACGCTCGCGCAGTCGTTCCTCCTGCGGCCGACGCTGCTCCTGATCGACGAGCTTTCGATCGGCCTCGCCCCGGCGCTCGTCTCCGAGCTGCTCGAGGCCGTCCGCGCGATGAACGCGCGCGGGACCACCATCGTCATCGTCGAGCAGTCGGTGAACATCGCGCTCAATCTCGCGAGCCGCGCGTACTTCCTGGAGAAGGGCGAGGTTCGGTTCTCCGGCCCCACCGCCGAGCTGCTCAGGCGACGCGACCTGCTGCGCTCGGTCTTCCTCGAGGGAGCCGGCGCGCGCGCCGGCCGCGCCGCCGCGCCGCCGCGCGCCTGAGTCGGGAGCGCGCTCCGCGCGGCGCGGGACCGCGCGCCTGAGATGCCGGCACGGAGGACCGCGCCGCGGGACCGCACCGCGGCGTCAGGGCAGGACTCGAAGGCCGAACTGGCGGAACTGGCGGAAGTGCCGGTCCAGCGCGAAGGCCTCCTCGATCCCGAGCTCCTCGGCGACGGCGAACGAGGTCGCGTCGGTGTAGGAGAAGTCCTTGTCCGGGAAACCGAGAATGATCTCCCACGCCCGGGACTCGTGGCGTTCGTCGACCCTCACGAGCTGGCAGAGCCGTCCCCCCAGGAAGCTCGCGCCCCACGCCACGGCGGCGGGGCGCCCGAGCCGGGCGAGGAACAGCGTGTAGGTCTCGTCGAAGACGAAGTTGGTGGTCACGAGTCGGGCCCCCTCGCGGACGAGGGCATCGAGCGCCTCCCTGGCGGACGCGTGCGATCGCTCGCGAGGATGCTTCAGCGAGAGGAACGCGCTGGAGTCGACGAGGACCAACCTCACCGGGGCCGCCGGTGGAGATCGCGCTTCGCCTTCTCCGCGGCGAAAGCGGGCCCGCCGGCCACCCGGGCCGGCTCGGTCAGGAAACGATAAAGGGGATCCGCGGTGGGATCATCCGGGTACGCGGCGGCATCGACGAGATCCCGGACCACTCCGGCGATGCTGCCCCGGGTACCCGCGCGATCCTTGAGGAACCGGTACTGCTCCTCGGTCAGATAGAGCTGGACCTTGCGCGTTGCCATCAATACAGCATGGTAGCACGCTGGAGGCGACCCGGTGAGGCCCCGCGCGGGGCCTCACCGGCGTTCCGCCTCAGAGCAGGCACTGAGCGGACGTGATGTCCCCCTGGAACGCCCAGCCGGTCTCCTTCTCGAAGGTCTCCTCGAGCGAGCCACAACCCCGCTCCGCCTCATACCGGAAGTACCCCTGCTGGAGAGTCTTCACAGTCCCCCCGGCGAAGTACTGGGGGAAGGGCGGCGTCGGCTGAGCCGTATCGCAACTCGCCGGCGCGGGACCGTTCGCGGGTGGGCATCCCCAGTCCGCATCGGGGAGCACCCCGATCAGCGCCGCGCCCGGGTCAGGATTCAGAGCGCCCTTCGCGCGAGACACGTAGAACCCGGCGAAGGCACCGTTGATTCGCGAGTCGATGGTCCCCGTCGTGTTCGGGCTCTCGATACCCACGTAGCTCGCGAACTTGCCCGCGTAGGCGCGCAGGATGCAGAAGTCGTCTTCCGCCGTCTGGAACACGAGGTATTCCAAGACCCACTCGTCGCTCGCCCAGATGTTGTTCCAGCCGTAGTCGGGCACGTTGACGTTGCGCTGGGTAACAGCTACGACCGGGGTCCCCTGCACGCACGATGGGTCGGGCGTTGGGACCGCCCCTGCCACACCGCTCGTCGTGAGAATCCCCGCGACGAGCCCCAAGACGAACACGCGTCGCATGACTCACCCCCTTCTGTACGACTGCCTGCGGCACCAACACGCTCGAAACATATGCGAGCGTACGACCGGCACAGCCATTGCACAAGAGGCCGATGCCTCGAAACGCTCGACCAGAGCAGACTGCGACAGGATGCGCCCGGCCGGGCGGTGGGGCTACAGGCGGTGCTTGTCGAGCGTCAAGCCGCCGGTCCGCGAGCTACGCTCGCCCGAAGCCGCCCGCTGTGTGGCTACGGGGACGCCCGGTAGCGAATGTGCTCTCCGTCTCGCACCAAGACGCCTTCGGCAATCAGACCATCAAGCGCATCGGCGAGGACCCGCACAATCTCCGATCCTCTGCGGTTCCAGCCGAAGATCCGCGACACCGTGGAACTCAACTCATCGCTTGTTACCGATCGGGCATCCTTGACGAGCCGTTTCATCGCGAGCTGAATCTCCTCGACGGCGACCTCCTGCGCTCCACGCTGAGTATCGGGCGCGCCATCCACCGGTGTCCGAACCGCGAACTCCCTGCCCTTCATCCAGAGGAAGCCCGCGCGATCGCGTTGCACTTCGCCATCGCGCACCAAGTATGCGATCGCTTTCGAAAACGCGTCCTGGATCCGGGAACCGCTTCGCCCGACACCCCAGGCTTCGCGAACCCGGCGCAGGACGACGCTCTCGTGCACAGGTGCTTCAAAGGAGACAACCTCCCCGACCATGCGTCTCAGATCGGGGAATGCGGAAGGGTCATGTATGGCGATGGGGTAGCGCGGAGGTCTGGGGTGCGACAGCTCATAAGGTCTCACCCAGGACGGCAAGTCATTGAGGTCCACTGGCTCAAGCCGGACAGCGACAGGGGCGAGCACTCGCTCGCGGAGCAGCTTGGGCGCCCCGTTCCCGATGGCGCTCCGAATGGCCTCCTCCAGGCGCGTCTTCTCGCGCTCTTGGTCCCGATACCAGGCCGTCCCCCATATGTGATACAGGCGCCAGCCCAACCCTTCGAGCACTGCGTGACGCAACCGGTCGCGATCACGCGCCACCTTCGAGGAGTGATACATTGCGCCATCGCACTCAATGCCGAGCGCGTAGGATCCGGGTCGCTCTGGGTGACGAATCGCGAGATCGATCCGGTATCCGGCGCAGCCAACTTGCGGGACGATGTCGTAGCCAAGGCCACGAATGACCTGTGCCACCGACGCCTCGAAGGGACTTTCCACGTCGCGGCATTGCTCGTTTACGTCGAGCGCAAGCGCCGGAGAGCCGCGCTCGCAGTAGTCCAGGTAGCGCTTCAGGTGCCTGATTCCGGGGTTGTTGAGGGACCCCCCAAAGTCACCGCTCGTGACCGACGAGACGACCTCGACTCTTCGCCGCGCTCGGGTGATCGCGACGTTCAAGCGCCGGTGTCCACCCGGCTTGTTGAGTGGTCCGAACTGCAGCGTGAACTTTCCTGCTTCGTCGGGTCCGTAGCCCACACTGAAGATGATGATGTCCCGCTCGTCGCCCTGAACGTTCTCGAGGTTCTTCACGAAGAGACCGTGGAGCCGATCATCGGCGAAGAACGAGTCCAGATCCGGGTGACGCTTGCGCTCCCGCTCAAGGGCAACCTCTATCGCCGCGGCCTGAGATTCCGAGAACGCGACGACGCCGACGCTCAGATGAGGGTGCGTCCGTGCGTGGAAGAGAACTCTCTCGACGACCTTGTCTGCTTCGATGAGGTTGTCCCGGGGACCGCCACGCCGGTAGACGCCTTTGACACAGAAAAGCTGGACGCCGACGTCCGGCGCTGTCTCGATCGCGCTTGGGAACGTGACAAGGCTTCCGTCGTAGAAGGCGTAGTTGGAAAACGTGATGAGAGCCTCATGCTGGCTTCGGTAGTGCCAGCGAAGCGGGAGGGCTCGAAGACCACCAGACCCCTTACACAGATCGAGAACGGACTCGAAGTCATCGAATTGCTCTTCCTCCCACTCATCGCCGTCTCCATCGAGGGCCACCTTCTCGAAGAACGATGTCGGCGGAAGCTGCTTCTGGTCTCCGGCAACAATGATCTGACGGCCTCGATAGATCGCATTGATGGCGTCCGCCGGCGTCACCTGAGATGCCTCGTCGAAGATGACCGTGTCAAACGAGACATCGGGCATCAGGAATTGACTCACGGTCAGGGGACTCATCATGAGGCACGGCTTGAGCGCTTGCGCCACAGGAGCCGATTCGCCGATCAGCCTTCTGATCGGCATGTGCCTCCGCTTCTTCTCCGCCTCTCTGGCAATGATCCCGGCCACTCCCACGGTCGTCTGAGGGCGTCCCCGGTTGCACGCCTCCATCACGCGGCTGACGGTCGAAGCAACGAGTGCTTGATCCAGTTCACGGAATTCCTGGACGCAGGCCTCTCGGTCCTTGCGCGCGGTCATTCTGAAGCCGGGACGGAGACGAAGCACCTCGTCGATCCAGCCCTCGAGAAGGCTCCGCTCAACTACCTGGGCGACCTGAGGGGACGAGACCTTCTGGTCGGTGCAGAAGGCGACGACCGGCTCCAATCCCTCTTGGTTGAGCCGGTCACGATTGGCGGAAAACGCAACCCACTCCTGAACGTCGGCAATGGTCTCGGAGAGCTCCTCCAGCAACGCCCGCCCATCGCCGAAGGAGGCATCGAGGTCTTTCGCGAGTTCCTCACTCCGAGGTTCCACGAAGAGACTCGCGATCTCGTCGCACGCCTTCCGCCACGTCGCCAGTGCCGCCGCGATGGCGTCGGGTTCGATCTGGGACCGGAGCAGCCGCTCGGCCGTCCTCTGGCGCACGGCTCCTTCGGTGAGGTCCCGCAGCTCCACGGTCCAGGCGAGCGCTCGGTCCAGCGAGTCCCAGTCGGTTTCGAGGCCGGCGTAACCGGGACCCAGTGCTGAGGAGTCGGCCTCCTGGCACTGCGCGAGGGACTCGGCCACGAGGTCGGCCTCACGCTTCCACCCGGCGATCTTTCGAGCGTGTCCGAGTGTCAGATGTCGGTCGAAGAGCGCGTCGAGTTCCGCCGTGACCCGGGCCAAAGTCGAAAGTGAAGGCCCTGCCGCCTTTGACCAGGCGCTGACGTCGGCGAGCTTCATTGACATCATCCGCTCGACGTCGTCGGGAACGACCGATATCGCCGCCTGCTCCCACGGGGTGATTCGCGCCAACAGCCCCTGAGCTCTCTGGAAGAGATCTGGATCGGGCTGACCGTCTCTCGCGAGTTGCTTCTGCATGGCAGCCTGGTCGAGCGGCAGTCCGGCCAGGGTCAGCGCCCGTTGGGCAACCCCGACCGCGGCGGTCAGGGATTCAAAGTCGGTCGCTTCTCCCCTGTAGAAGTGGGGGCCGAGGACTTCGCCGTGGGCGCGCTCATCTTCGCGCAGCCGCGCCGCCGCCTCTTGCCACGCACTCGCATCCCTCAAACGGGCCAACTCACGTCGCTTCGCCTTGCCCGAGCGCGCACACGAGGCCACAGCGCGTCGGTCCTGGCGAGCTTGCTTCTTGAACCTCGTGAATCCCTTGTGGGCTCTCTCGAAGCGAACACACAACTTGGCCAGGTCTGGCAACGCAAGGACGGAGTCGGAGAAGATCTCACCGAGATACGCCTGCCAGCGCCGGTAGTCCTCCACGCGTACCTTGAGTACCCGCAGCGCATTCACAACGGCTGGCATCGCAGCGGGGCTCAGCCATGGGCCTTCAGGGTGCACTGGCGCCCCCGCAAGCGCGCCCAGCTCCGCCAGTTCCCGAGCGCGCTCCAACGTGAGACTCCGCGTGGCAAGTCCGAAGCTGCGCGCAATCGAGGTTGCCTCAGATGCGATCTGTGCCATGTCCGCTGCTGAACGGGCGAAGAACTGCTCGAGGTCTTCAAGGTGTCCCGCCTCACCGTCCAGCGACACCGGTCCCGGGGGCTTCAACGACTCAAGGACCAGGATCGCGCGCTCGATTTCTGCGGACGCTTGGAAGCTGACGCCCTCCCACGTGGAACCCACGGCATCAAGGAGAAGGCCTACTACTGTACGGTGGTCGGCGGTCAACTCCTTCAGCTTCGATATCCTCGCGGCCATCGGATCGAGGGAGCCCACCGTCAGCCAAGACTCCGGCACTTCTGGGCGTTCTGCGAGCAGGGTCAGGACTCGAACGAGGCTTTCTGTGTGGGCGATGGAACGCGACCATGGGAGCGCCAGCTCGTTGGCGGTCGCTTCTGTCAGCCGTTCGCACTCCGCTACAGCATCGAGGGCGCTCTCGAGCAGATGGCGAATCTGTCCTTCCCGCGATGGACTGAACTCGGACCCGCTCAACTGTCTCCACTGGAAGTCTTCGCCTCGCTCGACTGGACCCCACACCCGGCCCAGCGCGGCTGCGAGGTCCACGAGCGCGGCGAATCGTTGGGGGGACAGCGAGTCAAAGGGTATCGACGCTGCCGGAGGGCTTGGCAGATCCCGCAGCTTGGCAACCCGGCCGATTGCGTCATGCAAACTCCGGTGTAGCGGTTCTCTGACTTCGTTCAGCCCCCGCGCGTACGCCGACAACTCTTTTCGTCGCTCGATCAAACGCTGGCGATCCGCTTCCGCCATATCCTGCGGAGGACGCGGGTGGCTCCTGAGAGCCCGACCCAGTTCTGCGGCAACCTCCCGCCTCGTTGCCTTGTGGCTGTGGAGTGCAAGAACGAACTCGGCGAGTCCCGCGTGCGCCAGTCTCGAGTGCACGACCTCCAGCGCCGCTGCCTTCTCGCTCACGAAGAGGACGGTCTTCTCATGGGCAAGCAGCTCCGCGATGATGTTCGCGATCGTCTGACTCTTTCCGGTTCCTGGCGGCCCGTCCATTACGAAGGAATGACCAGACCTCGCGGCGACAATGCATTGGCGCTGGCTCGCGTCAGCATCGAGGATGCTGACCATCTCCTCGGGCGGTGCGTCCTGGTCCAGGGTCTCCTCTGGGACGGGCTCGAAATCGAGGTCGATTCCGGCTTCCGCCCCCGGCCCGAGCGCGAGAGCGCCAACGATGTCGTGATTGCAGACCTGCTCTTCGTTGCTGAGGAGATCTCGATACATGACCTCTTTGTGGAAGGAGAACGTCGACAGGACGAGGCGAGACGTCACTCGCCATTTGGGCTGTCCGGCGGTCAGCTCTCTGAAGCGAGCCAAGATAGCCTCGGGATCGGCGTCTTCCGGATCCTCGACCGGCGGAACCTCGATACCGAAGTCGCCCGAGAGCTTCATCGCAAGGGCAGGATTGACAAGCGCATCCTCTTCGGCGCGGGTGAGGCGGAACGGTTCGCGCGGGTTGGTGCGTTGTACGCTGACCGGGACGAGCCAGATGGGGCTCTGTGCAGGCTCGGAGTCCTGGGGGTCTACCCACTCCAGCATTCCGACCCCCAGGTAGAGAACCCAGAGACCCTTGTCCATGAACTCCTGCGCCGTCTTGCGCTCGAGTACGCGGAGCGCCGCCATCAAGGACGCCTCATCGGGTTTCGAGGTGAGCAATTCGTTGGCCTGCAGACGGGGCGCCTCGGCGGACTGGCCGGCTTCGACCACGGGTGGAATGTGGAAGCGCCATCCGCGCGCTGAGGGCCCTTCGAACGCGGCGAGAATCTTCGCTGGCGACGGGGCTTCGATCTCTAGTGTCGAGGTCTTCGTAGGCCTGAAGTAGAGCAAGCGATTGAGCCTGGATAGATTGATCAGCTCGTCGCGCCAGCGCCGGACTTGCTCTCTTACTCTCTCGTCTTGCCTCGCCATCTTGACCCATCCCCAGATGTTCGATGCCCCCGTCGTCGCTCAACGAGAGATCGGCCTCCGAAGAGCGCTCCTTTATTCCTCCATCTATCCACCTATCCGTCCGGCCCGCTTTCTCCCTCTTTGGAGAGATATTCTGCGGCGCGCGGCAATCTCCCGGGACGGCAGGCAGGGCATTGTCCCCTGGTGGTGAGCGAGGCTCGCCGGTGACCGGCCGCGTGGTCCCCGCCGTCTCCGCGACGGCACCGCGTTGCTCGTAGATGGCAGTGGCCTCGCCCGGGGCACCCGCCGGCGCGGCAGGACCATCGCCGGGGCCCTCTCCTCAGAGCAGGCGGCCGAGCCCCTCGGCGCGGAACACGACCTCGCCGGCGCGGATGCACGCGGCCACGCGATCGTCCGCGTCCCACACGACGAGGTCGGCGCGCGCGCCGTGCTCCAGCCGGCCGCGCGAGGCCTCACCGAGCACCGCGGCGGGATGCTCGCTCGCGAGGCGAACCGCCTGCGCGAGGCCCCGGCCGTGACGGCGCGCCACGCGCCGCACCGCGTCGGCAAGAGTCGCGCGCGCGCCGGCGAGAACCCCGTCGGGAAGCCGCACGGCGCCGGTCGCACGTACCGCTGCATCTGGCGCAGGGAGGGCCATGTCCGGCGCGAGGTCGCTCACCAGGATCGCGCGCTCCACCGCGACGGACAGGATCAGCTCGACCAGGTCGTCGTGCAGATGCTCGCCGTCGGCGATGAAGGTGACCAGCGCGCGCGGATCGAGCAGGTAAGCGAGCGCCGCCCCAGGCGCGCGCTGGTGGACCGGCGTCATGGCGTTGAACAGGTGCGTGGCGAGCCGCACGCCGGCGCCGATCGCCTCGCGCGCCTGCTCGGCCGTCGCGCCGGTGTGTCCCGCCGACACGCGGATGCCGCGCGCGAGCGCCTCGCGCGCGTAGTCCATCGCGCCCTCCACCTCCGGGGCGACCGTCACGATCCGCACGCCGGGGAGATCGAGCAGCTCTCGCGCGCGAGAGTCCGAGCCCGTGCGGAGGTGCTCGGCCGGGTGCGCCCCACGAAAGGTCGGAGCAAGAACCGGGCCTTCCAGGTGGAGCCCGAGAAGCCCGTTCCCCGGACCGGCGGCGAAGTCCGCCGACGCGCGCGCGAGCGCCCCGACCTGCGCAGGATCCGAGGACGGCGCGGCGACGAGGTATCCGGTCACTCCAGCGGCGGCCAAGCGGAGATCGAGATCGCCGAGGCGCTCCGGTTGCTCGAGGGGAAAGACGTCGCCGATCCCGTTCACCTGCAGATCGATGAGCCCGGGCGTGACCGACCATCCCTCGGGGAGGGACACGTCGGGAGTCCCTACCGGCTCGACCAAGCGGTCGCCCTCGATAGCGACCGAGACGGACCGGCCGTCCGCCGGGGCGGGGGCCGCGATCGTCAGTCGCACTCGTCCTCGATCAGCACGGTCAGGCGCGGGTGCCGCCGCAGCCAGGATGCGGGAAGGTCGGCCCCCTCGGGACCGTCGAGCACGCGCCGGAGCGCGTCGCTCTTCCCCTCCCCTCCGACGACGAGGGCGACGCGCGCGGCGCGCAGGATGGTCGCCACCCCGATGGTGAGAGCGCGCGTGGCCGGGCGCACGTCGCCGAGGCGCGCGCGGTTCTCCGGGCTCACGTCCACCACCCGGACGCCGGTATCGCGCCCGCTCCCGGGCTGGTTGAAGGCGATGTGGCCGTCGGGGCCGAGACCGAGCGCGACCGCGCAGATCCCCTCGCGCTCGAGGAGCGCCTCCAGCGACTTCGCCTCGGCGTCGGGGTCGATTGCCGCCCCGATCTGGACCAGGCGCCAGCGGAGATCCGGCGGCAGCGCGGCGCCCAGGCGGCTCGAGAGCGCGCGCTCCGCCGTGGCGGGCGGCGGGACCAGCTCATCGACCGGCAGGATACGCCGCTCGCCCCAGAGGGCGTCGCCGGCCGGCAGCGCGCCGTAGAGTGGGAGGGTGCTCTCGCCGACCGCGAGGGCGACGAAGCGCCCCGGCGCGGCGCGGAGCGCGCCGGTGAGCCAGGAAGTGAAAGCCGCATCGAGGCGCTCGGGACGCCGGAACCGGCGAACCGCGACGGGGGCGGCCGGGGCGCGGCGCGGAGTTGACATTTTGTATGAAGACCATACATACTCGCCCCATCGACGTCAACCCTGATCGCTGGCTCGGGGCGGTCGAGGGCTACTACGGCCCCCCGCTCCCCGACGAGGAGCGGCTCGCCCTCGTCGAGTGGCTCGGCGCGCACGGATTCAACGCCTTCGCCTACGCCCCCAAGGACGACCCCTACCATCGCCAGCGCTGGCGAGAGCCTTATCCCCCCGAGCGCCGCGCGCGCCTGGCCGAGCTGGTGCGCGCCGGCGAGGCCGCCGGAGTGGCGGTCGCGCTCGTCGTGTCGCCCGGCCTCGACTGGAAGGAGGGGGACGAGGACCCGCTCGCGGCGAAGCTCGCGTCCTTCGCCGAGGACGGGGCGACGGTGCTCGGCGTCGCGTTCGACGACGTCCCCCCGGGTGGGGCCGACCTCGGAGCCGCGCATGCCGCCGGGGTCGCCGCCGCGGTCGCGAGGCTCGGCACGGGCGTCCGGTGGGTCACCTGCCCCACCGACTACGCCACCGACCGCGCGACCGACTACCTGCGGGCGTTCGCGGCCGGCCTCCCGGACGGGGTCGACGTCATGTGGACGGGACCGTCGATCGTGAGCCCCGCAGTGGACGGCGCGCTCGCCTCCCGCCTGGCGAAAGACCTCGGGCGGCCCCTCCTCTTCGCCGAGAACTACCCGGTGAACGACGGCCCGATGAGCGGCGTGCTCCACCTCGGGCCCTACCGCGGCCGCGCGCCCGACCTCCCGGCGTCTACGACCGGCGTCTTCTTCAACATCATGTCGCTCCCGCGCGCGAGCCGGGTCGCGCTCGCCGCCGGAGTCCGCTTCTGGCGCGATCCCGGCGTCGATCCCGAGTCGGCGTGGCGCGACGTGCTCGCCGAGTTCCCCGGGATAGAGCGGCTCGCGCGGGCCTCCCGCTCCTGGATCGCCGATCCCGCGCCCGACCCGGAGGTCGCGGCCTTGGTGCGCGCCGCCCTTGAAGGCGACCCGACCCGGCTCACCGCGTTCGTCGACGCCGATCCGCGCGCGGGGCTCGACCCCCTCCTCGCCGCCGAGGTCACGCCCTGGCTCGACCAGTGGGACGCCGAGGCGCTCGCGATGCGCTTCGCGCTCCTTCTCCTCGGCGCGGAGCCCGCGCAGCACACGGAGCTGTCCTTCGTCGTCGCCGAGGCGTGGGCGCGGGCGCGGCACTCGCGCCTGCAGCTCTTCGGCATCCGCTGGGCCTACTACCCGGTCACCGAGCGCCGCGGGGGAAGGACCGCCCCGCGGCCCGATGCCCTGGTCACCGGGAGCAACCTCACCGACGTGCTCTGCGCCGAGGCGCTCGCGCGCGCGGCGGCGGAGTAGATCGCTCGAGCGGGAGCATCCCCGCGTTGCGGCGCATCGCCGCGGTCCGCGGCGGCGACCGACGCGCTTCAGAGGTGCGCCGACACCGCGGTTGTTCCGAAGATCCGCTACCGCGATCGTCCGTATCCTCCCACTGCCCTCCTTCTGGCACTGCAGCTCGCGCTCGGGTAGGTGTTGGGGCATGTCCTCGCTCGCCCGACCCGCGCCGGCCGTTCCCAACAGGAAGGAGCCCCTCGGGCTGTTCATGGACCGTCCCACACCACGCCTCCGCGATCGGGTCCTCGAGGATCTGCGCGCGCGGCACTACAGCCCGCGCACCGAGAGGGCATACCTCGGCTGGATCCGGCGGTTCATCCAGTTCCACGGTCGGCATCCGCGCGAGATGGCCGAGGAGCAGGTGAACGAGTTTCTGTCGGACCTGGCGCTCAACGGGAACGTCGCGGCCTCCACGCAGAACCAGGCGCTCGCCGCGCTGCTGTTCCTCTACCAGCACGTGCTCGACCGGCCTCTCGACCGGATCGAAGGGGTGGTGCGCGCTCGCCGGCCGGCCCGGCTGCCGGTCGCGCTGACGCGTGAGGAGGTCCAGGCCGTGCTCACCGAGCTGGAGGGGATCCCCCGCCTGGTCGCGATGCTGCTGTACGGTTCGGGCCTTCGCATCTCGGAGGGGCTCTCGCTTCGAGTCAAGGATCTGGATCTGCGCCGGGGCGAGATCCTCCTCCGCGATGGGAAGGGTCAGCGGGACCGCGTGACGACCCTGCCTCGCGCGCTCGATCGGCCGCTCGGTGAGCATCTGCGCGTCATCCAGCGGCAGCACGAGGCGGATCTCGCCCGAGGTCTGGGCCGCGCGCCCCTGCCGGGCGCGCTCGCCCGCAAGTACCCCAACGCGGACCGCGAATGGGGCTGGCAGTGGGTCTTTCCCGCGACCTCGCACTACCTGGATCGAGAGACCGGCATCCGCCACCGGCATCATCTGCACGAGTCGGTCGTCCAGAAGGCCGTGCGGCAGGCGACCCTGCGCGCGGGACTGTCTCGCCCGGTCAGCCCGCACACGTTCCGGCACTGCTTCGCCACCCACCTTCTCGAGAACGGATACGACATCCGTACCGTGCAGGAGCTGCTCGGCCACCGGGACGTGCGCACGACCATGATCTACACACGTCCTGAACCGCGGTGCCGCGGAGTCTGCAGTCCCCTCGACCGCGCGCCGAGCCTCGCGAGCGCGCCCGGGCGGTATCCAGACCCGCCAGTCGGCATAGCACACCGGCAGACACCCGTATGAAGCCTTCAGAAAGGGGTCTTGTCCAGGCGGTTCACGCCGCGCCGGCCTCGTGCCCGGAGCGTGCTAGCCTGTCGGAGCGGGTGCTTATCGCGGTCCGCATAGACAGGAGTTACAGAGCTGGCCACGAGGGGGATATGCCGAAGCCACCGTTAGAAAAGACGCTGTACCCCGTAGTCGAGCGATGGGTGCGTCGGCATTTCGGCTGTTTTCAAACTGCGATCAACAAAGGCCTGCGCCATAGCAGGATCGACGTCGTGGGCGTGCGGGACACGGGTGGTGACCTGTCGGGTGAGATCGAGGTAATCGCAGTGGAGGTGAAGCGCGGTTCGTTTCCGTTCGCGAACGGGTGCGGACAGACGCTTGGGTACAACGTCTACGCGAACCGAGTATACTTGGCCGACTTGCGGGACGAGCCCTTTTCGACAGACGAAGTTCAGATCGCAAGCCATCTCGGCATAGGTCTTGTTCAGATTCGATCGGGACGCTGCATCGAGGTGATCTCCAGTCCGGTGTACAAGCCAATCCGGCGACTGAATCTTCGACTCCTCGAGACTCTTCATCTCGGCAAATGCCAACTCTGCGACTCCATCTTCAACATAGGCGATTCCGGTGCGGGAGCGAATCGCTTCTCTAGTCTCACGCGGGAGAACGTCCGGAAGGCGATCGCTGCTGAGAAGGGGCTGATGTTCTGGAACCGAGAAGTCGCAGAACGCAAACACAAGATGGGAATGCGTGTGTCTGCGGACGGAACGACATACGAGCGTCGCTTTATTTGCCCCGACTGCGTATCCTACGTAATCGCGCAGATTGCCCCTGCAAAGAGATGAACCTGCGCTCTCTAACTCGTCGCTGGACCCGACCGGCTTCACCGGCGGGTCAGCGCCAGGGTCGTTAGCCGGACTGGGAATCGCTGGTTGCGTCCGGGCACGGATCTGGCTATCATCTAGCCAGATTGCGACATGAGATCGTGTTGGCTCCCGAAGCCGTCGAGGACCTCCGAGGCCTCGATGCGCGTGTCCGTGCCCAGGTCAGGGATCGGATCGAGCGTCATCTCCGGCGCGAACCGGTCAAGACGAGTAGGAGTCGGATCAAGAGGTTGCGAGGGCTCGAACGGCCCCAGTACCGGCTTCGGATCGGTGACGTTCGCGTGTTCTACGACGTGACGGAGAACACGGTGGAGATCCTGGCCATCGTGGCCAAGCCAGGGGCGACGAAGTGGCTGGAGGAAAGAGGTGAGGAGGGATGAAGAAGGTGCCACTGTCTGAAGTGAAGGACGATCTCTCGCGCTTCCTGAGGCAGGCGGAGCGTGAGGAGATCGTCATCACACGCCACGGAAAGCCGGCAGGGGTCCTGATCGGTTTCGAGGGCGACGATGCATGGTTCGAGTACCGGCTTGAGCGGGACCCTCGATTCCTCGCCCGCATCGAGCATGCCCGCAAGAGTCTTCGGCGGGGCAAGGGAACGCGGATCGAGGAACTCGATGGGACCGGCTAGCCGGCGCGATCGAACCGGCCCTTGACATGCATACGCCACTGGCGTAGAGTGCCCTGTGGTCATCCTTGAGACGCATGTCTTCAGTCGGCTGGCGTCACGCCTTCTGTCGGATGAGGATCTGCGGAAGTTGCAGATCGCCCTGGTGCTTCGACCGGAGCAGGGAGCGCTGATCCGAGGGGCCCATGGACTACGCAAGCTCCGATGGGGTCGGACCGGCCGCGGAAAGAGCGGTGATCTGAGGGTGTTCTACTTCTGGGACAAGCCGGCGTCGCGTCTGTATCTGATCTACGCGATCGAGAAGGCACGTCAGGCTGATCTCACGCCGGAGCAGCAGAAGGAACTGGGACGGGTGGTCCGAGAGGAGCTGCTGTGAGGAAGCGGGATCTCGAAGAACTGATCGCCAGCGTGCGAGAGGCTGGCCAGATCAAGCGACGCGAGCGTGCGCCCTCTCGGCGTTTCACCTTCAAGGCTGCCGACGTCCGCAGGATCAGACGGCGTCTTGGTCTGTCGCAGTCGGAGTTCGCGCTGTTGATCGGCGTGAGCATCTCGACGCTGCAGAACTGGGAGCAGGGGCGGCGTCAGCCAGAGGGACCGGCCCGGGCGTTGCTCCGGATCGCGGAAACGCACCCCGAGGCCGTGAGAGACGCGTTGAGCGCATGATGCGGCTCAACTCGCGATAGGACTTGACGCTCGGCTTCAGTTCGCGCGGGTCAATCGCCTTCGCGACCGTGCTTCGAGGACTACCTCGGCGCGGGGAGCATCGTTGCTGCCTTGTCCGGCCGGAAGTGGCCTGAAGCTGAGGGGGCGGCAACGCTGTTCCATCGCTTCAGCGCGCAGATCGAAGATGCCGTCATGTCGTGCAGCTCGGGCCGGGAACTGGTGGGCAAGGGCTTCGGAGGGGACGTCGAGATCGCGAGTCAAGTCTATGCGAGCCACACCGTGCCCGTGCTCATCGACGGCTGCTATTCCCAGACAGAGTGAGCGGCGGCATGCCCGGGGGGCGTGAGCGCCCAACTCGTCGCTGGGGCCGGCCGGCTTCGCCGGCGGGTCAGCGCCCGAGCCGCCATGCAGCGGAAGAGGTCCTCGGCTACACTGAGCATCGAAAGGACTGTCCATGCGCTGGCAGGATCTGATCGTTTCCACGCCCGACACGCTCCACGGAGCACCTCGCTTCCGCGGTACCCGCATCCCGGTGACCGTCGTTCTCGACAACCTTGCGGCTGGCGTCAGCAAGGAAGACCTTTACGACAACTACCCGACGCTGCCCGAAGACGCAGTCACCGCCGCGTTGGAGTACGCTGCAGAACTCGCGCGTGACCGGATCGTTCCGATCCCGCAGTAGTGGTCGCAGTCAAGCTCGATGAGAACATGCCAGACGCTGTCGCCGACGTGCTCCGGTCCGCTGGCCACGATGTCGCCTTGGCGCGCGATGAAGACCTCGCCGGCTCCGACGATGCGCGCCTGCTCGAGGCGGCCGTCACTGAAGGCCGTGTGCTCGTGACGCTCGATCTCGACTTCGCCGACTTCGGTTCAGTCGTGGCAGTATGGGTTATCCTTTCGGGGGAGAACTTCCCGAGGTTCGTGACAGCGTTCCCGGGGGCGAAGCCATGAGATACGACCTCCTCGACACAGTGGTGTTGAACCGCGATGTTCCCGAGCACGGACTGCGGCAGGGCGACCTTGGCGCGGTCGTAGAGGTGTACGCTCCGGATGGCCTTGAGGTCGAGTTCGTTACCGGATCGGGTCGGACGCAGGCGGTCTTGACCTTGCGCGCGGACGACGTTCGTCCCGTTCAGGATCGGGACCTGATCGCCGTTCGGCCTCTTGACGGGGCTCGCTAGGACCCGTAGGGACCAACGGCGCGCGGCGCCAGGACATCACCCGGCCGCGCGCCCCGCCGGAGCGGCCCGCGCGCCGTCCAGGCCTGCAATGCGAAGCAGCCCCCAGGCCGCGGCCGACTTCGCCGGCTCGCGCGCCGCCGACGGCTCCACCCGCCGCTCCGCGGCGCGCCGGCGCAACTCCCCGACCACTGCCGGGTATCGGCGGGCGATCCCGCCTCCGACGACGACCAGCTCCGGCAGCGCCGGATCTCGAAGGACCACCGCGATGGCCTCCGCCATCTCGGCGAGCCGCGCGCCGGTGACCGGATTCGGCAGGGACCATCCGGCCGCGACGGTCTCGAGGCACCCGACCCTTCCGCATGGGCAGGGCCGGTCCCCAAATCCCGTCTGGTGGCCGAACAGGTTCGCGCCGGCGACGCGGCCGTCGCGGACGACGGCGCCCCCGATGCCGGTTCCGAGGCCGAGGTAGGCGAGGTCCACGAGCTCCCGAAGGACCGACTCCCCGAGCGCCGCGGCCTCGGCGTCGTTGCAGAGCACGCGCGCCGGCCCTCTCAAGCGCAGCTCGGCCACCGGATCGACGCCGGTCCAGCCGAGGTTGGAAGCTGTCACGACGCGCCCCTCGATCACGCCCGGCACGGCGAGAAGAAGGGGCGCGCCGTCCACCTCGCGGGCCCCCTCGAGGAACTCCGGGGAGCCGTCGCCGGCGAACACCACGGTCTGGGCGCCGCCGCCGCCCAGCTCCACGCAGACCGCGCGCACGCTCATGTCGCCAGGTTGAACGTCTCGGACAGAACGAGGCCGGCCGAGCCGAGAAGGGTCGCCTGCTGGTCGAGCCGCGAGAGCACCACGTCCACTCCCGCGCGCAGGTAGGGAAGCGCACGCGCCCGGGTACGCTCCTCTATCCGGCGCCGGAGATCCTCCCCTCCCCCTCCGGCGTCTCCGTGGAGGATGAGCCGGCGCGGGTTGACGAGCTGCATGAGGAGCGCGAGCCCGATCGCCAGATGATCGGCGTAGCGGTCCAGGAGAGCGCGGGCATCGCGCGAGCCGCTCCTGGCGAGCGCGGTGAGCGCGCGCGCGTCCATACGGGCGGCGCCCGGCAGGCCGCGACGGCGCGCCTCCGAGCGAACCCAGGGCAGGGTCGCGATCGTCTCCCAGCATCCGCGCAGCCCGCAGCGGCAGCGCGCGCCGCCCGGAACGACCGGGACGTGCCCGATCTCCCCGACGCGCCCGTCCTCGCCTCGGAAGACCTGCCCGTTCATCACGAGCCCGACGCCGAGCCCGTGGCCGGTCTGGATGGCGGCGAACGTGCCGACGCCCCGGCCCTCACCGAACCACTTCTCGCCGAGCGCCTGCGCGCGGCAGTCGTTGTCGATCAGCACGCTCGCCCCCAGGCGCCGGCCGAGCGCGGCGGCGAGACGGAAGCCGGTGAGCCCGGGGATCTGGCTGGAGCCGATCACCCGGCCGCCGGCGGTATCGCACACGCCGGGGACGGCGACGCCGATCCCGAGGATGTCCGGCCGCGGGGAAGGAAGCACCCTCGACAATCCGCCGAGGATGTCCCGGAGCACGGCCTTCGGGTCGGCCGGGTCGCTCAAGTCCGCCGCGTGATCGGCCAGAATCTCGCCCCGCGCGCTCACGAGCGCCGTCTCGCAGGTGTCTCCGCGAAGGGCGACCGCTCCCGACAGGCCGGCCTTGGAGCGAAACCAGAGCGGCCTGCCCGGCTTGCCGACCCGGTTTCGGTGGCGATCGGGCTGGCCCTCCTCGATCAGCTTGCTCTCGAGCAGCGGCCGCACGATGCCCGAGATCGTCGCGCGCGGGACCCCGGCCATGCGGGCGAGGTCGGCGCGGGAGAGCGGTCCGAGATCGCACAGCGCCTGCAAGACGCGGGAGCGGTTGACGTCGCCGATGCGGCTCGGCGAGAGCACCGGCGCAAGAGAGCGGCTGCGGGCGCCGTTCCCGTCGGTCCGACCGATCTCGACCGCCTCCTCGCTCGGGAAGTCGGGCCCGGGTCCCGTGGCCCCATCGTACCCACAAGAACCCCCCAGGATCGTGTGGCGGGAGCTCACGGCGCAGCCCCCGCGGCGAGACATCCCGCGACCGCGGCGCGCGCGATCGCCTCGACCGCCGGCTCACCGAAGCTCACCGTCTCCTCGTAGCCGCCGCCGTACGGCACCGGCAGGTAGCCGTGCCACGTCGGCGCGAGCCCGGCGACGAGCGCGCGGCCACCGCGCGCCTCCTCGATCGCCCGGCCGAGCGCGTGGAAAGGCTCGCCCGGCACGGCGACGAGTCGCACGGACCCGATCTGCCACTCAACCATCTCGACCGAGATCTCAGGTCCTGCGCCGAGGAGCGCGACGAGCGGCGTCTCGCCGACCGGCGCCGAGAGGACGCGCGCGCCCACCTCGAGGGACCCCTCGACGGGCGCGCCGTCCGGCAGAGCCGCGGCGACCGCGACGGCGACGGCGGCGCCGATCGCGGAGGCCTCGTCGTAGGCCTCGGCGGCGTGCGTCGCAAGGTCGGTGTGGCGCTCGGAGGGGTTCACGTCCCCAAGCGCGCTCGAGAGCATGATCGCCGACCCCCCTGTGAGACGCGCAAGCTCCGCGCGGAACGGCCCGACCCAGTCGCTCGACACCTCGAGCCATCCAGGTCCGAGCGCCACCGGATGGATCCCCACGTTCGCGAGCACTCCGATCCTGCCGCCCCCTCCCGGGCGCACCACGTCGAGCGCGGCGAAGGTCGGCTCGTACGGCAGCTCTCGTCGGTTCACCGACAGCCCGCCGGGCAAAGGGGCCCGCACGAAGCGAAGCTCGGCGGGTTCCGCGGCCGCGCGCGCCGCCACGGCCGCCGCGAGGCATCCCTCGACGAGAACGCGCTCGTAGCCGTCGGGGCTCGGCCAGCCGAGCACCTCGGCGCCCTTCACGGCGTTCGGTCCCGAGTGCGTGTGGATGCAGGCAGTGAGGACCTCCTCGCGCGCCAGGCCGAGCGCCTCACCCACCGCCGACCGCACCGGGTCGGCGAACTCCGGTGAGAGCGCGAGCAGGTCGCACACGATCAGGCAGACCGCGCGCTCTCCCGCGGAGAGGAACAGCGCGCGGGCTTGCAGGTCGTCGTGGACGGAGCGCGCCGGCTCGGTCCGGTCCCCGAATCCGGCGAGGAACACCGGCACCGGGGGCGTGATCACCCCCGCGCCGAAGCCGGCTCGCCAGCTCACCGCGCGCCCACCGAGGCCTCGAGGAACCCGCGCAGTAGCTCGCTCGACTCGCGGCGCCGCGTGATCATGAACACGTGCCCGGCGCCGGGGAAGGTCTTGAGCGTCGCGCCCGGAATCGCGTCGGCGTGATACCGGGCGTGGGAGAGCGAGACGACGTCGTCGGCCTCACCGTGCACCACCAGGGTCGGGGCGGCCACCTCGAGCGAGCGAGGACCGCCCGCGCGCGCGGCGCGCGCCTGCGCGAGGTCGTTGCGCAGCCCGGCGAGCCCCGCGGGCGCGTCGAGGTGGGTCCGGGCGAAGGCGACGAGATCGTCGCGGACGCGGGGGTCGGAACTCGCACGCTCCCGCTCGTCGGGAGTGAGCCCGCGCGCCATCTGGCGGTCCAGCGCGCGCGGGCTTGCGAGCCGGCGCCGGGCGACCGCGCGCCCGAGAGCTGCGGCCGCCTCCCCGATTCCCGGAGGCTCGGTCGTCCACCGCAACGCTCGGGGAAGTCGCACGAGGTGCGCCGCGAGCGCGCAGAGGAGCGCGAGCGCGCGCGTGCGACCCGGATACCGGCGCGCGAACGCGACGGCGGCCGGGCCGCCTCCCGAGATACCGACGACGGCGGCCGACTCGATCCGAAGCGCGTCGAGGAGCGCCGCGAGAGCGTCGGCCTGCTCATCCGGAGTTCGGCCGGCGGAAAGCGGCGTGCGGCCGTACCCGGGCCGGGACGGCGACAGCACGAGGAACCGGTCGGAGAGATCCTCGGCGAGCACGAACGGCTGCCGCCAGCTCCCCGGCGTGCCGTGGATCGCGAGCACGCACGGCCCCGCTCCGGCGCGTGCGGCCTCTACCGGGCCCCGCGAGGTGGACACGACCCGCACCTCGCGCCAGGGACCGAGGCCGGAGGGAACGTCCGCGCGAGCCACAAATGCAAACTATACATACATATTGGGGTCCGGGGCGAGCCGCGCGCCGGATTGGTCGGCGAGCCGCGCGCGCGGGCCAAGCCGAGACCCCGGGCCGGAGGGCCGCCCGAGGCAGGATTCGGCAGCGCCTCTGACGAATTGGTTACCCAGCCACGAGAGAGAGGGGATCCGATGCTTCGACGTCCGCTCCGAACCGCCGCCGCCGCGGCGCTCGCCCTCGCGGGGGCACTGTCGCTGGGCGCCGACGCGGGACCCATCCAAGGAGAGATCGCCCTGCCGACCGAGCAGACCATCGCGCCGGCCGGGAGGCTGACGCCGCTCGCCCCCTTCCCCACCGGACTCGGCCTGTCGCCGGACGGAAGCCGCGTCGTCGTAGCCGCCGGGTCCGCCGCGGCGGCCACGCTCCCGCCGGGGATCGTCGACGTCCTGGATGCGGCCACCGGGCTCCCCGTGCAGCGGATCCCCGAGGGAGACGCGGCCTGGGGCGTCGTCTGGTCCCCGAGTGGAGACCGGGTCTTCGTGACCGGCGGCTCGACCATGCAGGTCATGTCCTACACGGTCGTGGGCGGGGTCCTCGTCAGGGGATCATCGGGTCCTGTGAACGATTTCGCCGGCGCCGCCGCGCTCTCGCCGGACGGGTCGAGGTTGTACGTGGCGCTGCCGACCGCGAACGCGATCGCCGTCCTCGACTCCGGCACCCTCGAGGTCCTGGGTCAGATCGAAGGCGTGCCGGCCCCGTTCGGGCTCGTCGCGACCGAGGGCACTGTCTTCGCGTCGAACTGGCGCGGGCGAGACGTGTCCGCGATCGATCTCGCCGCGAGGAGCGTCTCGTCCATTCCCGTCGGGGATCACCCCGAGGGGATGGCCGTGAGCCCGGACGGCGCGCGGATCCTGGTCGCGAACTCGAACGACGCGACCCTGTCGGTGATCGACGTAGCTTCGCGCAGCGTGGCGTCGATCCCCGTCGCGCTGTACCCGGACACCCCGACCGACTCGCCGTCGGCGGTGACCTTCGGCCCGGACGGGCGCGCCTACGTGGCCGTCTCGGCATCCAACGCGATCGCGGTGCTCGAGCCGTCGGGCGACAGTTACACCGTTGCCGGCTACATCCCGACGGCCTGGTACCCGACGAACGTCGCCGTGGGCTCCGACGGGACGGTGCACGTCCTCTCGGCCCGTGGGACCGGCGACGCTCCGGTCGGCCAGGTCACCGGCCTGCCACCTGAGAACGGCCCGGTCCCCGACGGAGCCTATGCGACGGCCGGCGCGCTCGAGACGGTTCCCCCGCCGGACGCCGCCGCGCTCGCCGCCTACACCGCGACCGTGAGGCGCGTGAACGCGCGCCACGACGCCGCGCCGCTGCCCGCGGAGATCAAGCACGTGATCTACGTCGTGCGCGAGAACAAGACCTACGACGAGGTCTTCGGCGACATCCCGACCGGCGACGGGGATCCCGCTTACACGCTCTTCCCCGAGGCCGACACGCCGAACGCGCACGCGATCGCGAAGCGCTGGGTGCTCGCCGACCGCTTCTTCTACCCCGGCGAGGCCTCGAAGACCGGGCACTTCTGGACCGACGCCGGCGACGTCGCCGACATCGAGGAGCGGAGCTGGCACCCGCAGGGGCTGAACGACTCGTGGGGCGACCTCGCGCACTACCCGTCGGCCGGGCTCCTATTCGAGCGGGCGAAGGACCTCGGCGTCTCCTTCCGGGTCTACAACGAGGAGCTGTACGAGGAGGCGCGCGGGGCCCGGGGGCTGCCCCCGGACCAGTTCCAGGCGCCCGAAACCGTGTTTCCTCGCTACGACCTCGCCACCCCCGACGTGGTCCGGGTCACCGGAGGCACGACCGCGGGGAGCTCGACCGCGAGCGGCTGGGTCTCCGAGTTCCGCCAGTTCGCGGCGCACCAGTGCTCGGGTGCGCTCGCCGGCGCGTACGGAGAGACCTGCGACCTCCCCTCGATCGAGTACGTGTACCTGGGAGGAGACCACGCGGCCTACGGGGAACCGGGGATGCCGACGCCCCCCTCGTCGGTCGCCGACAACGACGACGCGACCGGCAGGCTCGTGGACATCGTGTCGCACTCGCCCTACTGGAACTCGACGGCGATCGTGATCGTCGAGGACGATCCCCAGTCCGGAGGCGATCACGTCTCCCCGTACCGCGGCCTGGTGATGGTGGCCTCCCCCTATGCCAAGCGCGGGTACGTGACGCACACCCGCCACTCGCTCGCCGGAGTGCTCCGCCTCATCGAGCAGGTCGCGGGGATCCCGCCTCTGTCGCAGTTCGATGCCATGGCGCGCCCCCTCGACGACATGTTCGACGCCGCACACCCCGACTTCGCTCCCTTCGAGGCGCTGCCCGAGACGGTGCCCTTCGAGGTGTTCCTGCCCGGCAACGCCTTTGCCGCGCGCGGGCGCGCCCTGGTTCGCGGGGACCGAGCCGACGCGATCGCCGACGATCACGCCGCGACGAACCTGCTGTGGGAGATGGTCCGCGGCTACAGCCTCGACGAGTTCCTCGCGCGCAGGAGCGGCGATTGAGGCGCGCGCGGAGTTGCGGTTGAAGCGCGCCGTCCGGGGCCGGGGTGGCAACGGCCTGCGGCGCGGATCTCCACGTCCATCTGACCCCGGGAGTAGAAGTGGCGGCCGGCGCAGTCCTTCTCTCGCCGGGCCCGGCCGGCGCGGTGATCGAGTCGTTCAGCCTGCCCTGAGGCCGGCCGGGCGCGCGGGAGTTCGGGGCATGCCGCGCCCCGGAAGCGCGCGGATCTGGCCGGCTCAGCCGAGGTAGATCGCGGACGTGAGAGCGGTAACCGCCACGCGGTTCCGGCAATACGTCGTGTTCTGCCCGACGACCCCGTCGCAGGTCACCCCGCGCTCGTCGGTCGCGTCGGGCGCCCGGAGGATCGCGCGCACCCAACCCGCCTCGGCGGGAGCTGTGAACCGGACCTCGCCTCCCGGCACGAGCGGCGCGCCGTTCACGATCGTGGCACTGTTCGCGCGGACGTCCACGAGCCCGCCGACCGGCAGGTTGTCCACCCGCACGCGCATCGGCGTGCCCGGCGGCACCGTGTCACCGACCATGGACTCGAAGACGCCGTCGCCGTCCGCGTCGGCCTCCAGTATCAGGCGCGGCGCTCCGAACACCGGCGGCAGCATCGAGACCGTCGTCCGGCCCTCGCGAAGGGCTTCCAGCACGCCGCGGGCGCTCCTCTCGCGCGCGAAGACCCAGGTGGTCGGGTTCCCCGGCCCCTGAACCGCCGCGGTCGAGAGCCAGTGTGAGTCGCTCCCGCCGGTCGCGCCGACGTGCGCGCCACGATCGAGCCAGCACTCCCAGAACCGCGCGGCGTCCTCGTTCGAAGTCCCGGCCGGCACCGGGGGCTGCAGTTGCTGAGAGATGTTCCAGACCTCGATCGTGTCGGGCCGCACGTCGTAGCCGTAACCCCAGTGGAGCTTGCCGGTGTCCCCGCAAGCGAACGGAGCGTCGCGGAGCCCGTCGGCCGGATGGTTCGCCTGGAAGACGCCGCCCTTGGCCCGCAGGAGACCCGCCATGAGGTTCACGGCGGTCGCGCCGCCATCGCCGGCCGAGATCACGTGGGTCGCGCCCAGCATCTGCGCGTGCCCGTGGATCGAGTTCTCATAACCGGGGACCCCGATGACGCCGTGCGTGCCGAAGCCGGGATCCTCGATCGAGCGCGCGCCGCTGTCGCCGGGATTTCCGTCGGAGTGATGGTCGGTGATCGCCAGGTAGTCCAGGCCGCGCGCCGCGGCCTCGATGAACCGCTCCTCGACGGATCCCGAGAGCGTGTAGAAGTCATCCGGTCCGGTGTTGTTGTCGTCGGGCGGGCACCACGCGTCGTGCGAATAGCAGGTGTGGACGTGAAGGTCGCCGGCGAGCCACTCCCCGACCGCCGGCCCCGCCTTCTGGGTGACCCACACCGGGCTGGAGAAAGCGACGGCCTTGCCGCCCTCGATGACCCGCGCGAAGTAGTAGCGCTGCGCCGCGCTCGCGGAGACCACCGCGTCCAGGACCGGGCCGACGCTCGTCGCGACGACGGTCCCGCCGCTCGTCACCAGCTCGATCGTGGCGCCGGAGCGGTTCACCGAAGCATGCACGGGCAGGCTGTCGCCCGGCGCGCGCGCGATCCGCGCGCCCATGCCCTCACCGTCCACCGAGAAGTCCAGCCGGATGTCGCGCGCGCGCACCGCGTAGAAGCGGCGGGCGAGCATCGCCGCGCGGATCGCCGCCTCGGACCGGTCGGTCGCGAGGATCACGGTCTTCGCCCAGCCCGGGCCGCCCCAGTCGTCGGACTTGGAGTGCCCGATGTCCTCCGCGCCGACCGCGCCGAGGTGCCATCCCTTGTCGAGCGCCTCGACGTAGTAGGAGCCGTACGTGTCGTGGCCGTTGTACAGCTCGATGCCGACCATCCGGTCGTCGGCCTCCGGCACGTATTCGAAGTGGTTCCAATCGCACGTCGCATCCGTCCGGCCGAGCAGGCACTTGTCGCCGGGGTGATTGAAAACCGCCAGGCCGTCGTCCCCGCCGCCGACCTCGTGCGGAAGGCCGAACCAGGTGTAGAAGGTCTTGGTCGTGGCGCCGTAGCCGCCGTCCTCCTTGGCGTTCCAGTCGTGGGCCGAGAAGAACACGTTGATGTGCCCGAAGACGTCGGAGGTCCACTCGAAACCGCGGAACCCCGTGAAGCCGGCGTCGGTCGCCGCGCGCGCGTAGTCGAGGGTCGCGTCCCACTTCCGGAACGAGTTCACCGGATTGTCGTCGTCTGCGATCGCGCACTTCGCGGCGTCCTCCGGCGTCAGGCAGTACTCGCTGAACACGGCGGGGATCTGGGAGTTGTCGGAGTGCTCGCTCCCGGCGAGGAAGTCGAGCCCGAAAGCCTTCCCGGAGGCGTAGTAGTCGGCCGGCGTCGAGCCCGGCCAGCCGTCGGAGTACCCGGAGTGCTCGTGGAGCGCGCCGACGAGCGACAGGTACGGGGGGTCGGCGGTGCTGCTCCCGAGCGGAGCAAGAGCCGAGGCCACGACCGAG
Source organism: Acidobacteriota bacterium (assembly GCA_016208485.1). Lineage (GTDB taxonomy): Bacteria > Actinomycetota > AC-67 > AC-67 > AC-67 > JACQXY01. Next base: position 29,920 of record JACQXY010000004.1, read on the forward strand.
ACCGCGATGAGGAGCCGTCCTGCCTTCATCCCACCCTCCCGTTCAGCCGGTTCCAGGTCTCAACGAGGGCGGCCCGCTCTGCGGAGCCAGAAGGAGCGGACCGGAGAAATGGCCCCTCATGGTGAATTCGGAGTGTACTAATACAATCCCGACGCGTCAAGGGGCGCGCGGCCTCGGAGACGGGATTTGTAGCAGGTCCAAACTTTTTCGGCCCGGACGGCAGGAGACGGAGGCCCCGACCGCGAAATGCCATCGCAAGCGAGCCGTCGAAAGGGAGGGAGGCACCATGCGCAAGATCGCCGCGGCCCTGTTGGGGGTCGCCCTCGCCGCTCCGGTCGCGTCGTTCGCCAACTACGACGTCCCGGACGGCCGGGACTGCCGGAGCAAGAACCAGGTCACGGTCATGACCTACGGCACCGGAGCGAAGGAACCTGATCGCTTGGCGGTCTGCGTCACGCAGAACGGGACCACCTTGCTCTACGTGGGAGGAGAGCTTCAGTCCGACGACCCGCGCAACGACGGCTTCGCCGGCACCTGCGGCGCCATCATCGTGGCCGGCGTGACCGTGGCCAAGGGCAACTACGGCGACGACTGGGACAACGACGAGTTCCACTGCTGAGCGACGCACCCGGAGGATCGGGCGCCGGCCGCGCTACGGGCGCCGGCGCCCGAACACCGGGAGCCGCAACGCCATGCTCGAGTCCCCGCGCGCCACGAAGGTCCCGCGCAGCGCGGCCTCCCACAGGTCGAGCCGCCCGAGCGTGTAGAGGACCAGGCTCTCGAGGTCGGCCGTGAACGTGACGCGCTGGTAGCTCCCCGCTCCCCGGCGCGCCGCACACCTTCCCTCCCGCACCGCGATCTCCCAGAGGTGCTCCTCCCCACCGCAGCGCACCCGAAACCCGAAGACCGCCTGCATCCCGCGCGCCTCTTCCGGGTCGAAATCCGCCGCCCACGCGCCGAAGACCCGCTCCAGGACCGAATCGGGATCCTCGGCCGCAAGACGCGCGCGGATCACCTCCCCGGGGGCCTCGCGAAGCTCGTCGAGCAGGGAAGGGAGCGGTGCCGCGCGCCGCGCCGGCGCGCGCGGAGGCGTCGTGCGGCCGCCGAGCCAGGCGCAGGCCGCGTCGATCCCCTCCCAGTCCCGGGCGGCGGCGAGCCGCATGATGTGGCCGGCCCCGAGCGCGTGCCGCGCGAGTTCCTCCGTATCGCCGCGCGCGAGCGCCGCGGCGAAGACCTCCGCGACCGCTTCCCGGCGGCGGCGCCACGCGGGGGGCCACGGAGGGAGGCGCTCCTCGAGCGGCGGCAGGGACGGGAGCGGGTGGGTCCGCCCCGCCTGGTACCAGTAGGCGACCGAGGAGAGATCGTCGGCGCGGTCGTTCGCGTGGCCCCGCTCGATCGTGGCGCGGACCGAAGTCCCGAACGTCACGGGGTCCTCCAAATGGAAGCGGTAGAGGTGCGAGAAGCCGGCCCAGTCCTCGCGCTCGGCGAGCGGAGACCCGAACGAGGGGCGAGAGAACTCCGTGGCGGGACCCCAGGCCGTCCCGAAGTAGTCCTCGGTCCCGGTGCCGTGCAGCGACGGCGGCCAGTCCTCGGAGTCGACGAAGATCATGTCGTCGCCCTCGCCGTACCACCCACCGTCCTCCGAGCACACGTACAGCGCCGCCCCGACGTAGTGCCCCCGGCCGCGCGCGGAGAGAAACAGGTGATTCCCCTCGGCCGAGGCGTGCAGCGCGGGCTCGTAGATCCCAGGCTCGCGCGGCGCCCGCTCGGGGCGGGTCCGGTTCCACCACGCGTGAAACCGGCCGAGCGAGGGATCGGCCTCCGGCCAAGACTCGTAGTCGACGTAGGCGTAGAGGGCGAGCACCGGGAGATCGGACTGGTTCTCGACCTCGATCCGGAACCCATCCGCGTAGGGCATCGGGAACCAGGAGTGCAGCGAGAGCGCGTCGCGCGGCGCGATCTCGAGGACCGTCGAGGAGAACTCCGCGGCGATACAGTTCCCCGCCCCGAAGAAATCGCCGAGCGGGACCTCCACCGACGGGGTCGCCTCTCCGTCCCAGAAGGCGCGCAGGACGCAGGTCCTCCCCCACCACAGGTCCGGCGAGAGGAGCGTCATCCAGATGTGGGTGACCCGTCCTGGGCCGGCGCCCTCGGCGATAACGACCCGCCCGCCCGGCTGCACCGGCCACGCGTCGTCGTTTCCCCCGGTCCGGTCCCAGGTCGAGGCCCGGCACCGTCGGACTCCCGGACGCATCCTCGGAAGCGAGGAGAGATCCGTCACCGCTCCTCCCCGAGATCGGCGGCGACCCGGCGCGGCAGCGCCGCCATCCGTTCCGCGAGCCCTGAGAGCGACCGCTCGTAGAACACCGCGAGCGCCGTGTGGACGTCGTCTCGGAACGGATCCGTCCAGCGAGGCTCGAGGTGCCCGGGGCCGAAGAACGCCCCGAGAATCGAGCCGGCGGTGGCGCCGAAGGAATCGGTGTCGTTGCCCTGCATCACCTGCTTGCAGATTCCGTCCCCGACGCTCTCGGCGAAGCGCACGGTGTTGGCGACCGTGCCGATCTCCTGGTAGATGCGGCAGTGGGTGAAAGCGCCGTGGAGCAGGTGCACGCGCTCGTAGGCGTCGAGCCATCCAGAGGCGGCGGCGACCTCGGTCAGGGAGTCCGAAACGGCGCGATGGAAGCGGCTCCGGCGGGGGACGTAGCGGAGCGCCTCCTCGAAGATTCCGAGGGGGGAGCGCGCGAAGGGCGCGATCGCGATCGCCGCCGCGACGAACATCGCCCCGTAGATCCCCGTGCGCCGGTGGGTGAGACCGGCGTCGCGCCACGCCAGCTCGGCGGCAATCTCCGGGCGGCCGAGGCAGGCGTAGCCGTAGGCGTCGGCGCGGATGAGCGCGCCGCACAGCTCGTCACCCGGGTTGAGCACCCGCGCCCACACCTCCATCTCGTCCTCGCCCGGAGGGCCGCCGGTCTCGAGACGGGCGAGCGTGTCGAGACCCGCCTTCAGCAGCAGAGTCCGCTCGGGTCCGAAGGTCACCCCGACGGGGAGCTGGAGGAGCCACAGGTCCCGCAGATCGGCGCGCGCGAACCGCGTGCCGCGCGCCTCCAGCGTGAGCATCCCGAGGATCGTGTAGTTGAGATCGTCGTCCGGCGCGACATGGGCGATGCGCTCGCGAACGGTCTCGGGCCACTGCGGGTGCCGGTAGGGAAGCGAGTCGAGGGCCCGCTCGGGCAGGTAGTCGCGGAGCGGCCATTCGCCGAGCGGCTCGAGCGCTCCTCGGATCTGCTCAAGCGTCGGGTCGAACTCGAGCGGCTTGCCGAGGATGCAACCGCACACCCGACCGAGGAACGCGGCCTCGACGCGGGCGGCGCATTCCTCCAGGCCGAGCGGCGCGAGCGCACCGAGTGGGCGCGCGGGGTCGCACTCGGCCCGAACGGCCTCGAGGTCGTCGGGCTCCACGAACGGCCAGTCGTCTCGCAGAGGAAGAGACGCGAGCCTGCCGGCGAAGGCCTCCATCGCGTCGTAGGAGTCGGGGGTCCGCTCCAGCTCGCCGGCCAGACCGTCGGTGACGTGGCCCTGCTCGGCTTTGTCCTGCAGGACCGCGCGCAGGCGGGCCCGCAACGCCGCCACTTCCGGAAGCACCACGATCGCAACCCCCTCGACGAGCCGCCCGCGCGCGCTGAGCCTATCGCGGACCCGCGTCGGCCCCGGCAGGGAAGACCCCACCGATGGGCGCAGAACCGGCACCGCACTTGCCATCGCGGCCGTCCGGCGGTATGACAATGACTGATTGCCGGAAGCAATCGGCCGATTGCCGGGAGGACGGCTTTCTTGTGAGCGAGGACCTCGGGACGCGCGAGCGCATCATCGGCGGGGCGATCCGCCTCTTCGCCGAGCGCGGCTACCGGCGAACCCGGGTGGGCGACATCGAGGCGGCGGCCGGCCTGTCGCCGCGCTCGGGGGCTCTCTACAAGCACTTCGCGAGCAAGCAGGAGGTGCTCGAGGCGGCGATCGAGCGGGCGGTCGCGAGCATCGAGGCGATGCACGGGATGATGGAGCTGATGCCGCTCGGCGACCTCCGCAGCGAGGTGACGCTCCTCGGGCGATGGACCCTGCAACAGCTCGACCGGCAGCGAGACCTCCTGCGGATCCTCTACCGCGAGAGCGACCAGTTCCCCGAGCTGGCCGCGCGCGCGCGCGACCGCCTCTTCCGCCGCGCCTACCGGGAAGCGGCCGAGTTCCTGCGGCGGAAGATCGCAGAGGGGGCCTTCCCGGAGCTCGACCCCGAGGCAGTGGCCGCGATCGCGCTTGGGTCGCTCGCGAACTACCGGGTGGAGGAGGCGCTCTTCGGCGCTCCCCCCGCCGGCGTGGACGAGGAGCGGCTCATCGACGCGTGGGTGCGGATGTGGCTCGCGCTCGCAGGGGCCGCCTGCCCGCGGGTCGGCGCCGCGGCGGGCTAGCGGAGGGAACCATGGACCGAAGGGCGACCAGCGTCGGGGACGGCGAGCCGCTCGCGCGCCGCAGCGAGTTCGACTTCGTCGTCGCCGGCGCGGGACCGAACGGCCTGGGGATCGCGGCGTACCTTGCGAAGTGGGGGTTCTCGGTCTGCGTCCTCGAAGCGCGCCAGGAGATCGGAGGTGGCGCGGAGAACGCCGAGCCGATCCCGGGGTGCTCGATCGACCCGCACGCGACCTACCTGTACGGCGCAGCGGCGCCCGCGTTCGAGCAACTCCAGCTCGGCAAACACGGATTCCGCATGGCCTACACGAAGAACCTGGCCGGCGGCATCACGCCCGACGGGCGCGCGTTCGCGCACGGCTTCTACAACCCCGAGTCCAGGCTGCCCGAGACCTACGAATCGCTCATGGGACGGGACATCACCGCGCTGTACCTCGAGATCCAGGAGGGGCTGCGCCGCCGCGCGCGGGACCTGCTGCGCGCCGTCTACTGGACGCCGCCTTACGACGAGCGCTGGGCGATGGGACCCGAGGATCAACCGGTCCTCGGCGTCCTGAAGGACGCGCTCCCGGTCTTCGACGCCTCCTGGTTCGGCATGTCGCTCGTCGAGCTGACCGACGCACTCGGCATCCCCGACCCCCTGAAGGCGATCGCGCTGTTCGGAAGCTGGTACAACGGGCCGCACCCTTCCTGGAAAGGCATGGCCGTCCCCGGCGTCGCCTGCAACCTCCTCTACACGTACTCGAGCGGCTCGCCGGTGGGGGGAATGCACTCTCTCGCCCACGCCCTCGCCAGGTGCGCGCTCGCCCACGGCGCCCGCATCTACGTGAACGCCCCGGTCACCGAGATCCTGGTCGAGGGCGGGCGCGCCACCGGCGTGCGCGCCGCCGACGACGCGGTCCTGGAGGAAAAGACGGTGCGCGCGCGCCTCGGGGTGATCAGCGCGCTGCACGTGAGGCAGACGCTCCTCGACCTCGTGTCCCCCCGTCATCTCGCGCCCGACCTCGTCCAGAACGTGCGCGACATCAGCCTGAAGGGCGGGAGCCTGTACGTCGCGCACCTGGTCACGAGCGAGCTGCCGCGCTACCCCGACGCCGGCGAGGCGTTCGAGGGGGATCGCTACCCGTCGTGCACGGTCCTCAACGCCTCCTCCGACGTGCTGCTCGAGGAGATGCGCGATGTCTACTCGTTCCGCGTCCACCCCACCGACCCGGACCACTACATCGTCCCGATCTGCGTGCACGACACCTACGACTCGACGCGCGCGCCGGCCGGCCTCCACGTGCTCAGCCCCATCTACCTCCAGTGCCCGCCGCCCGAGGACCACCGCGACGGCCCGGATGCCGTCAACCGCGCGAAGGACGAGATCCTCGAGACGATCCTCGGGCTGCTGGAGCGATACGCGCCGAACATGACTCGCGACAAGGTCGTCGCCTCGTTCGTGAACACCCCGCGCGACTCGGAGTTCCGGAACATGGCCTTCGTCGGAGGGAACTGGTACGGCGTGCGCCAGTCCGAAGAGGAATGGTGGTCGCGCCGCCCGCTGCCCGAGCTCGCGCGCTACCGGACGCCGATCGAAGGGCTGTACCTCTGCAACCACACGTCGCACCCCGGCGGCCTCTGCCTCATCGCGGTGCCCTACAACCTCATGCACATCCTGATCGAGGACATCGATCGGGTGGCGGCCACCACGCCCGATTGGTGGTACCCGTCGCCCTGGCACATCTCCGACGCCGAGGGAGGGACCGCGTGAGGCCGGCCTGCGCCATCGACCTCGGCCCGGAGGAGAGACCGCTCGAGGAGTTCCCCTCCGACTTCGAGACCGACGCGGTCGTGATCGGGGCCGGACCGAACGGCCTGATCGCCGCGCTGTACCTGGCCGCGGCCGGGCTCGACGTCGTGGTCTGCGAGCGCCGCTACGAGATCGGCGGGGGGCTCGCGACCGAGGAGATCCTGTTCCCGAGGTACTGGGCGAACACGCACGCCTCCTACCACTACATGGTGGACTACATGCCCGTCCTCTCCGACTTCGACCTCGCGCGGCAGGGACTCCGGTTCGTCAAGCCGGCGGTCCAGACGGCCGCCGTCGTCGGCGGCGAGGAGGTCGTGCTCTACCGGGCCCTGGAGGATTCGCGCGACCGGCTCGCGCGCTCCTCGCTCGCGGCCGCCGACGCGTTCGGCGCGATGGCGGTCCGCTACCGCGCCCTGGTGGAGGAGATCGTGGGGCCGGCCACCTACCTCCCGCCGGTGCCGCCGCTCGAGATGGCCGAGCGCCTGGAGCGGACGCCGGTCGGGCGCGACCTCCTCGGGATCTCGGAACTCTCGGCGCTGGAGGCCCTCGAGTCGGTCGGCGTGCCCGACTCGGTGAGGGCGACGCTGCTCTACATGGCCTGCCAGTGGGGAATCGCCCCGCGCGAGAGCGGCATGGGGTTCATGACCCCGCTCCTCGTCGACCGGGGCCTGCAGAAGGCCTTCTGCTACGGGGGATCGCACCGCCTGGCGAGCGCGCTCGCGCGCGAGATCCTGCGCCGGGGTGGCACGATCCTCGACAGCGCCGAGGTCGAGGCGATCGCGGTGGACGGAGGACGCGCGGCCGGGGTCCGGCTCTCGGACGGCCGGCGGATCTGGGCGCGGCGCGCCGTACTCTCCAGCCTCGACCCGCAGACGACGTTCCTGAAGCTCCTGCCGGAGAGCGCGCTCGGCGAGGACTCGCGCGCGGCGGCCGCAGACTGGAAGTGGGACAAGTGGTCGCTCGCGACCGTGTTCTTCGCGACGGAGGGCCGGCCGGCGCCGGCCGTGGGCGACTCGACCGGCGCCTTCACCACCGTGCTCGGCTTCGAGGGCGCCGACGACGTCGTCTCCTTCCTCGAAGGAGTCGAGGAGGGAGAGATCCCGAAGATCGCCGGACACCTCACGATCGAATCGGCTCTCGACCACACGCTCCGCCCGAAGGGAGGCGAGTCGGTCGGCTTCTTCCAGATGCCGGCCCCCTACGACTACCCGTGGGAGCGGGAATCCGGCGCCTTCGTCGAGGAGGTCGTCGCCCTGCTGGACCGGCACTCCCCCGGGTTCCGCCGGGACCTGCTGCGCGTGCGCCTGGAGACCCCGCGGGACATCGAGCGGCGCATCCCGAACATGGTGCGCGGCTCGATCAAGCACGGCGACTACAACCCGCTGCAGATGGGGTACCTGCGACCCAGCCCGGACTGCTCCCGGGCGCGCGCGCCGCTGCCCGGCCTGTACCTCTGTGGCGCATCGGTGTACCCGGGGGGCATGATCATCGGCGGGCCCGGCTACCTCGCGGCGCGCGGCGCCTGCGGCGACCTCGGGGTTCCGTTCCCGTTCCCGCTGCCGCGCCGGATCGCTCGGTACGCGGACCAATACCTGGATGGGGAGGTCGACTGGTGAGGAGTCGGGGGCAGTGAACCTGTGGTCGCGCGGGCTCGGGCGCCGCGAACTCGGAATGGACTTCCGCCAATACGTGGTCCGGCGGGCCGAGGACGGCGGCTTCGACATCTTCGGGGTCACCCACGGACCCGTCGCCTGGGAGTTCCGCATCCACGTCGAACCTGAGGATGTCGCCGGCCTGGTCAACGTCGGGCTCACCCGCCCTGTGATGCGCCTCCTCCTCAGGCGCTGGGCGACCGCGGTCGCGACGCTCTGGCGCCGGAGAAGGTTCAAGCCGGCCGACGGCCTCGAGGAGCGCGTCGCCGGAGCGTACGCGCGCATGATGGGCGAGCGCCGCCCGAGCGCGGGCGGACCCGCGACCGCGGCCGCTTCGGAGAGGACCGCGACGTGAAGGACTTCGACGTCGTCGTGATCGGAGGCGGGATCAACGGCCTCACCGCCGCCGCGTACCTCGCGAAGGCCGGCATGCGCGTCGGAGTGTTCGAGCGGCGCGGCCAGTGCGGCGCCCACTGCGACACCGTCGAGATCGGGCTCCCCGGGTTCCTCCACAACCTCCACGCGACCTGGCTCATCACGGCGATGAGCCCGGTGATGGAGGACCTGGAGCTGGAGCGCCACGGACTCGACCTGGTCGGCACCGAGGTCGTCTACGCGAAGACGTTCGCCGACGCCTCGAACTGCCTGCTCGGGATGGATCTCCAGACGACCGCTGCGAGCGTCGCGAGGTCCTCGGAGAAGGACGCCGACACCGTGCAGCGGTGCGCGGCCTACTTCCTGGAGCACTGGGGGGAGCTGCTCGGCGTGATGCACTCGTTCTTCTTCGAGCCGCCGAGCGGTGAGACCCTCGCCGCGGCGGAGCGCCTCACCGACGGGCTCCTTCGCCACCTCGGCCTGCATCTGGAAACGGGCGAGGTCACCAACATGACCGGCTTCGAGGCGCTGGAGACGCTGTTCGAGTCCGACCGCGTCCGCACGATGCTCGCCTCGTTCGGCTGGATCGGCGGGCTCTCGCCGCTGCACCGCCGGATCGGAGTGCTCGGCGCGCTCCTGTTCGGCGCGCTCGCCGGCCCCCTCTTCCCGGTCCATCAGGCGCGCGGCGGCTCCCACGCGCTCACCCACGCCCTGGTGCGCTGCGTCGTCGCCCACGGGGGCGAGGTCTGGACCACCTGTGCGGTCGAGCGGATCCTGCTCGAGGGCGGTCGCGCCCACGCGATCCGGATGGCTCCCGACGCGCTGAGGCCGGGCGAGGAAGTGAGGGCGCGCGCGGTGATCTCCAACCTCACCGTCGCGCCGACCTTCCTGCGCCTGCTCGGGGAGGACACGATCGGATCTGGGTGGGCGAGCCGCATCCGCACCTTCACTTACGACGAGCAGGTGCTCGTCGGCGTCTACTACGCGCTCTCCGGCGATCCCGTCTTCGCCTCCGCCGAGTGGGACCCCGGGATCCAGCGGTGCATGATGGGCTTCTTCGGCGGCGACACCATGGACGCGATGCGCAGGGGCGCGGTCGAGCTCGTGTCCGGCGTCGTCGGCGAGGAGATCCTCGGCAACTGGTTCGTCCCGACGCGCGCCGACCCGTCGCAGGCCCCCGCCGGCCACCACACCTCCTTCGTGTGGGTGGACGTGCCCCCCGCCCCGCGCCGGTGGGGGGGGCGGCGCCTGAACGGATGGGACGAGTGGCACGGGATCGCCGGGCCGATCGCCGACGCGGTCACCGGCGCCTATGAGCGCCACGCCCCGGGATTCCGCGACCTCGTTCTGGAGCGCTTCGTGATGACCCCGGCCGACCAGGAGCGCAACAACCCCTCGGCGGTGCGCGGAAACTGGATCGGGGGCGCCATCACCCCGGACCAGTTCTTCCTAAACCGTCCCGTCCCCGGAGTGCTCAGCGGCGGGGCCTCGAGGACCTTCGTGCCGGGGTTGTATCTGTCGAATTCCATCCACCCCGGCGGCACCACCTGGCTCGCCTCGGGGTACCTCGCCGCGCGCGAGGTGGCCGAGGACCTCGGCGCGGCCCGGGTCGGCTCGGCGCGCGCGTTCGACTGGTACCTCGGCAACCAGTCGCGCATCCCGCGCGACCTGGGGGTCGGCGAGCGCTGGAGGACTCGCTAGTGCGACCCGAGGAGGCGAACTACGACGCGATCGTGATCGGCGGCGGGCCGAATGGCCTCCTCTGCGCCGCTCACCTGGCGCGCTCGGGCTCGCGCGTCGCGCTCCTCGAGCGGCGCCACGAGACCGGGGGCGGCCTCAACACCGACGAGTACTTCGGCTTCCGGCTGAACCTGCACGCGATCTACCACATGATGGCCGACGTCATGCCGTCCTACCGCGAGCTGGACCTCGCGTCCTGGGGGGTCGGCCACGTGTTCCCTCCGGCCGGCGCGGCCTTCCCGCTCGCGGGCGGCGAGTGCCTCGTCGTGACCCGTGACCCGCGCGAGACGGCCGCGTCCATCGCGCTGCTGTCGGAGGCCGACGCCTCCTGCTACCACGCGATGTGGGACGAGTTCCAGCCGATGCTCGAGCGCTACCTCATCCCGCTCACCTACGCGCTGCCGGATCCCCCAATCGACCAGATGGAGGCGATGCAGCGCGACGAGATCGGGCGGCGCCTGGCCGGCATCTCCGAGCTGGGCTTCACCGAGATCCTGGACGAGTACGGCTTCACCGACCCGCGCGTGCGCATGGCTCTCCTCGCCTTCCCGGCGATGTGGGGACTCGATCTCTCCGAGCCGCTCGGCTACCTCTTCCCCCTCTACCTGTGCCGGATGGCCGGCTCGGCTTTGGTGAAGGGCGGCTCCCACCGACTGTCCTCCGCGCTGCTGCGGGTCCTGGTCTCCTGCGGCGGCACGGTCGTCGACCAGGCCGAGGCCGCGCGCCTGATCATCGAGAACGGCGCGGCGGCCGGCGTGGAGACCGCGGATGGGCGAGTCTTCCGCGCGCCTGCCGTGGTCTCCACGCTCAACCCCGAGCAGACCTTTCTCGGGCTGGTGGGGCGCGACCGGATTCCCGCCGAACTCGCCGAGCGCGCCGCGGCCTGGGAATGGGAGGAGAGAACCCTGTTCGGCTTGCACCTCGGCGTGCGCGGAGAGGTCGCCTTCCGGGACCCGCGCGCAGGCGAAGCGCTCGTGACCTTCCTCGGGCTGGAAACCGAGGACGATCTGCACGAGCACCTCCGCCGCGTCGACGCCGGCGGCGCGCAGGAAGCCGAATGGATCCACGTCACGGTGCCGTCGCGTTTCGACCCGACCCAGGCGCCGCCCGGGCACCACGTCGCGCGGATCGAGGCTGTCGTGCGCTACGACGAGCCGTGGGACACTCTCGCCGCCCCGTTCGGGGACTCGTGCCTCGCCCTGCTCGAGCGCCACGCCGACGTCGGGGAGATCGTGCTCCGCCGCGACGTGCCCCCGACCCACATCGCGGCGAGGCTCTCGACCATGAAGCGCGGCTCCATCAAACACGGCGCGTACACCCCGCTGCAGATGGGGTTCTTCCGCCCGAACGACCTGTGCTCGCGGGTCGAGACCCCGGTTGCGGGCCTCTTCGTCGCCGGTGCCTCCGTGTATCCGGGCGGGATGATCCTCGGCGGGCCGGGATACCTCGGCGCCCAGGTCGTGGGCGAGTTCCTCGCCGCGCGGGAGACTCAACCGCCGGGCGCACCGGAGTGAAGCGCGCGCCTACGAGCGCGCGAACCGAACGGAGGCCACGATGCGCTTGGCGATTGCCCGGTCCTCCTGGCTCACCTTGCTACCGAACCACACCCAAACTGTCCAGGAGCCGCCTCTCCCCCTCGGCACGACATCGATGGCGAGTGACCGCGAGACCCCGAACGCCCGGGGACTGGAGGGCTGGGCGTCGTCGAAAGAGAGAGGAAAGCGTGTGTAGGGCCGAGGAGGGGTTGGCGGCAGCTTGGGTCCCGCACCGTATGTGTACCGCTGGAACAGCACGACCACGAAGCCCGGCGGAAGCCCCCGCAAGTCCCATCCGGTCGTCTGGCCCTTTCGATGGACCTCGCGATCGAGATTCCCGACGAGCGCCCCTTGTTCGTCCCCCCAACGGAACATCTCGAGGTGGAACGGCTGAACGCGCCAGCTCGCGGGGTATCGCAGGAACCAGCCCAGCGGGTCGTGGTAGGTCTTCCAGCGCGTGGACGCGCCGACGCAGGATGCAAGCGCCAGGAGCGCAACCACGCCCAGCGCGAGAGTCGGCCGGACCCCCCGCCGTGGCCGACGAGGGTGGGGGCGCCGCGCGCGGCGCGCTAGGGCTTGTGGAACTCCTCGGAGAACCATCGGTTGAGCCACGATGCCTCGTAGCACACGGTCGTCTTCGTGCTGTCGCAGTACCATTTGGAATTCGTGCCTGTCTGACCGCCGTATTTCGCCGACGGGTAGTTGGTCGGATTCCACACCCGCCAAGAGGACGGTGTGTACTTCACGCGACTCGCGTTGCGTTTCGTCGGGTCGTCGTCGCCGAAATACGACGTCCCCGGGTCGAAGGCGCCGTTGTGGCAGTAGTCGTTGATCTCAGAGAAAACCTCGTCGTTGGTCGCCACCGAGAAGGGCATCGGCACGTTGAGCAACTCGTTCCACTTGTTCTTCCACCACAGCAAGACCCTCCAGTTGTATTGGAGGTCGCTTCGCTCGATCTTCATGAAGAACTCCGTGCCCGGTCGCAGGTTGAAATCCGCGAAGGGGGCCGTCAGGGTCCCGCTGTATCCGGAGGTGTCGTTGTAGGCCACGTAGAGGAGCTGGTCGTCTGCCGCGTGGCGGTATTCGACCCATCCCGCCTCGACCCAGTGGTAGGGCCACTGGCCCGGAGCACCTCTCTCGGGATTGACGGCCTTGACCATGTAGCGGTTCGCCATCTGATCCTGGTTGTCCTTCGTGCAACCACTGTCATGCCGAATGTCCGGGTCGCCGACGACGTAGCGGCCGCCCAGACCGTAGGTGGTCATCGGCCTGTTGTCATACGGTGTCCAGACCCCGAAGTAGTGCTTGCCGGGACCGTAGGGCTGAGCCGGCGGCGCGTCGTCCGAACCGGGGCTCACCGCCGGACCGCCCGCGGCGAAGTCAGCGGCCGGCACGCCGAGCACCACGCAGTCGGCCACGGGGCCGGGCCCATCGTTGGGGGGCTCGACGGAGCCCGTGTTGTCCCCGCCCACGCACGTGCCGAGCGGCACCTCCCCAACCGGGGTCTGGACCCTCATAGGATCCGCCGCGCAACCGTCATCGACGCTCGTCGGGTCCGCGCAGACGGCGAAGCCGACCGTGCCCGCCACTCCATTCAGGCTCAAACGAACGCTGCCCGAGTCCACGCCCTTCGGCAGCAGGGCCGTCAGAGTGTAGCCGTAGGCCTTCTGGGCGGGGACCGATGCTTGGATTGCGCCGGTCGCCCCGCTGATGAACGGGACACGGAGGGAGAGTTGCTGCTCCCGTGGCCTAGCCGGCGGCCCAGGGACGCCCGCGATCGTGTAGGCGATGGACACATGATCCGCCGGCACGGTAATCCGGATCTCCCCGTAGCCCGCATGCATGCTGTCCCTCAAGGTGACCGAGAATGCTCCCACGTTCACCGGGATGAAGATCCACGTGTACAGGTCATAGGGGTCCAGGGTTCCCCCCGCCTCAACGCGCGTCGGCTCAAGTGGATCGATGCCCACGCTGATCTGGCCGGGTGGGGTAGTAGACGCCTCGGTCATCACCAGGAACATGACGCTCGCGCTCGTCTCGTTGCCCGCGAAGTCCCGGGCCGTCAGAAGAGCCTGATACTGCTTCCCGCCGGTGAGACTGACAGCGCTCGAGCGAATCACTCCGCCGGCCATCTGGGCCGCAGGGTGCTTCTCGGTCTCCTGACCCGTGGTGTCCCGAACGACGACTTGGAGGGCCCCGGGGTCGATCCCGGAGCCCAACTCAGCCGCGGAGACCGGGGAGGGGTCCGCCCCCCAAGCGACGATCGGCTGAGAAGTGTAAATCGTGTTCGCGCCATCCAGCGGAGCGACTTGAATCACGGTGGGCGCGGCAGTGTCCACGATCGCGGGGAGGAGCGCCGTCTGGACGTTCCCCCAGTCGTCAGTGGCGGAAAGGACGGCGGTGTAGGGTCCATCGGGAACAAGGTTGCCGGAGGAGTCCCTGCCGTCCCAAGTCGCCGCGACGGGGGCATCGGGACCGGAGAACGAGCGCACGACCGCGCCTGCGGAGTCCTTGACGTCAAGCGTCCATGAGATGGGCGGGGACTCATCGGAGAGGCCCGCGGTCAGGATCGTGTCGTCCTTCACGCCGTCGGAGTTCGGGCTGAACGCGGGGTTGGTCGCGGCGAACCCAGAGATCACGGGCTTCCAGATGTCGCCGAGGACGAGCCTGATCCGGAGCGCAGATCCCGAGACCCTTCCGGTCGTCATCCCCCCGAGCGCGGAGCGGGAGTCAAGGACGTCTCCTGCCGGCGAGTCGGCCGCGGCAGACGACAGGTAGCGGAAGGAGGAGCCCGAGGCCGGGGAAGCGGGCGCGGTCCTGTCTGCTCCCGCCGTGCGGTCCCTGAGGACGACGTCGGCAGATCCTTGGCCAAGGGTCGTCTTCACGGTTCTCACCCAGGTCCGGGTCTCCTCGCGCGCGCTCCTCTCGGGCGCGCGGAAGAGGAACCCGAGGTCGGATCCCGAGACCGTTAGATCCTGCGGGGCGCTCACGCCCGGGAACCAGGCGACCGTTGAGCCCAGGCCCTTCGGGTCGGTTGCCCTCTGGGCGAGCACGAGATCGACCGAGAGGAGGTCTGCTGAGGCGGCGGTCCCGTCGACCTCCACCTGGACTCGGTAGACCCTGCCGTCTCGAAGGGTCAAGGGGGTCGAGGAAAGGGAGCGCCAGGAGGGAGGGGAGCCGGTCGAGTTGGTCCCGACGGGAGGATCGAACTGGATGGTCTGGGCCAGGGCGATCCCGAGATCGTCGACCAGGCGGACGAGGAGTGCCGCGCCAGAGGTGAGCCGTGCGGTCGCGCGGAGCCGCACGTCGGGTTGGGCGAGGTGGAAGTCGCCTGCGGCGTGGCTGTAGAGGACCGGGTCGGCCACGTCTGTCGGGCTCGTGCTCGTGATCGCGAGCTGCTTGGAGGACATCGGGACCCGGCCGGTCGTCGCCTTGATGGTTCCTTCCTGGCGGATCGCCAAGTAGGCCTTGCGGATGCTGAGCGTCCCTGCGAGGGTGCCGACCGGTGAGGCCACGATCCGGTCAAGGGGGGTGTCTTGGGCAGGCCAGGAGAAGGAGGCCGCTTTGAGGGTCGGGGCGGAGTCCGAAGGGGTGAAGCTCACCTCGGCAAGCGGGGTCTCTCCTGCGCCGTAGAGCCCGACGGTCCAGGAGGAGCCCTGCGAGCCTTGCGAGACCGAGCCTGAGGCCTCGAAGGTTGCCGTGGGCTCGGGGTCAAAGGCCGAGGTCCGTCCGGGAAGGATGCCCCGGTCGGTCGCAAGGGTGGTTGCCTGGGCAAGGGTGTCGGCGGTCTCTGAGAGAAGCTCCCAGTGCTGGACGACGACGCTTGGGGTGGAGGCGGCGGCGGGACGGGACGGGACGGGAAGGACGGTGGCGAGAAAGAGAGCGAGAGATCCCGCGAGGAGGCGGGTGTGTCGGCTCAACGCGCGAGGCCGGAAACGTGCTTGTCTAGGGGACCGAGAGAGAGAGGGAAGGGGCACCCGCCGGTTCATCTCGCACCTCCTGGTCGAGAAGATGCTTCCGTTTCGCACCGACGCCCCGTTTCCTACACCCGCCGTCTACGCCGAGTCAATGGATGGCCAGGGAAAACCAGTCTGCGATTCTCGGCCCGGCACCGAGCAACCTACAGGGCTCGCGCGCGCTACCCCGCCATCGTGAGGCCGCCGGAGACGCTCAGCACCTGCCCCGTGACGTGAGCCGGGCCGGCCGCGAAGAACGCCACGGCCTCGGCGATCTCCTCGGCACGCGCGAGGCGCCGCAGCGGCGTCGCGCGCACGATCGCGTCGATCACTTTCTCCCCGGTCTCCTCGCTCCGGATCTCGGCGAGCAGCGGTGTGTCGGTCGGGCCCGGGCACACGCAGTTCGCGGTGATCCCGAACCGCGCGACCTCGCGCGCGAGAGCCTTGGTGAAGGCGATCACCCCGCCCTTGCACGCCGAGTAGACGGCCTCTCCCGAAGACCCGGCGCGACCCGCGTCGCTGGCTACGGTCACGACCCGACCGCTGCGACCCTCGACCATGTGCGGCACGGCGCGGTGGCAGAAGTTCAAGACGCCGAGCAGGTTCACCGCGATCAGCCGGTCCCAGAGCGCCGGCTCGTTCTCGAGGAACGGCTGCATCTTGTCCCAGCCGGCGTTGCACACGAGCACGTCGATCCGCCCGAGCGCCCGGACGGCCCGGTCCACCGCGTCCGCCGTCGACGCGTAGTCGCCGACGTCGGCCCCGAGCCCGACGGCGCGCGGGAGTCCCTCGGCCGCCGCGCGCGCACCCGGTTCGTCGAGGTCGACGATCGCGACCGCCGCGCCGAGCCCCGCCAGGCGCTCGGAGATGGCCCGTCCGATCCCGCGCGCGCCTCCGGTGACCAGCGCGACCTGCCCGTCGAGAGACGGCCCACTCACCGCGTCCCCCCGGGATTCCGGAAGTCCGGCGTCCGCTTCTCGACCGCCGCGCGGACTCCCTCCTGCGCCTCGTCGGTCGCGAGGTACAGGTCGAGTGAGTCGAAGCCGAGCCGCGACACCCCGGAGATCTGCTCGGTGTCGGCGTTGAACGAGTGCTTGAGGAACCGCAGCGCCGTCGGGCTGCGCGCGAGCAGCTCCCGCGCCCAGGCGAGCGCCTCGTCGCGAAGGCGCTCTGGGGGCACGACGGCGTTCACGAGACCCATCGCGAGCGCCTGCTCGGCCGTGTAGCGGCGGCAGAGATACCACATCTCCCGCGCGCGCTTCTCCCCCACCAGACGCGCGAGGTAAGCGCTTCCGAACCCCGCGTCGAAGGACCCGACAGCGGGGCCGACCTGGCCGAACCGCGCGGTCTCCGAGGCGATCGAGAGATCGCAGAGCACGTGGAGCACGTGCCCTCCGCCGATCGCGTAGCCGTTCACCGCGGCGATCACCGGCTTCGGGATGTCGCGGATGATCCGGTGCAGCGCCTCGACCTCGAAGAGGCCGGACTCCGTCGGCCCGTAGTCGCCGGTCTCGGCGCGCTGCTTCTGGTCCCCCCCGGTGCAGAACGCGCGCTCCCCCGCGCCGGTCAGCACCACGACGCCGATCGCGGCATCGGCCCACGCGCGCTTGAATGCACGGATCAGCTCGTCGACCGTGCGACCCCGGAAAGCGTTCATGCGCTCGGGCCGGTTGATCGTGATCCAGGCGATACCCTCGCCCGGCTCGTAGAGGATGTCCTCGAACTCGGCCATTTCCGGACCTCCGTGGTTGCGCGCGGCCCACCGCATTCTAGAGAAGGGTCGCCCCCATCCCTGTATTGACAACCATCGCCCCAGGGTCTATATTTACATCTGTCGATGAAGACATCCAAGGCCGAACCCGCCGCCGAGCGCTCCCCGCTCGCACGCGTCCTCCAGTGTTGCGGACCGATCGCCGCGCGCCGGATCTCGGACGAAGACACCGATCGGGCGGCCGCGCTGCTGAAGTCGCTCGCCGACCCGAGCAGGGTTCGGATCGTGAACCTGCTCGCGAACAGCCGGGCGCCGGTCTGCGTTTGCGACCTCACCACGCAGATCGGCCTTACACAGGGGACCGTGAGCTTCCACCTGAAGAAGCTGCTCGAGGCCGGGCTCGTCGAGCGCAGGAGGCGCGGAACCTGGGCCTACTACTCGCTCGACCGCGAGGCGCTGCGGCGCGTCGCGGCAATCCTCGACCCGGAAGGAGTGACGAGATGACGCAGATCGAAGACATCCGCGAGCAGGTGCGGACCTGCTACGGGGCGCTCGCCGAGAGCGCCGGCGCGCGGTGCGGGTGCGCGGAGGAGGAGGAAGGCCGAGCGCCGGAGGGGTTCGGCGCCGCTCTCTACGCCGCGGGGGAACGCGAGTCGGTTCCGGCCGGCGCCGTGGGCGCGAGCCTCGGCTGCGGCAACCCCACCGGCGGCGCGGAGCTGCTCGAGGGCGAGACCGTGCTCGACCTCGGCTCGGGCGCCGGAACGGACGTGCTACTCGCGGCGAAGCGCGTGGGCCCCTCCGGCAAGGTCTACGGGCTCGACATGACCGAGGAGATGCTTGCGCTCGCAGCGCGCAACCGCGAGGCAGCCGGCGCGCGCAACCTCGAACTCCTGAAGGGGTACATCGAGGAGATCCCGCTCCCGGCTGCGACCGTGGACGTCGTGATCTCCAACTGCGTGATCAACCTCTCGGCCGACAAGTCGCGGGTATTCGCGGAAGCGTTTCGCGTGCTCCGGCCGGGCGGGCGCCTGGCGATCAGCGACGTGGTCGCCTCGAACGACCTCTCCCCCGCCGACCGCGCCGAGCGCGGGAGCTACGTCGGCTGCATCGCCGGCGCGCTGTCCTTCGCCGAGTACGAGGAGGGGCTCACGCGCGCCGGGTTCGCCGGCGTGAGCGTGACCCCCACCCACGAAGTTCTCGACGGGATCCACGCGGCCGTCGTCCGCGCCGTCAAGCCGGCCGCGGCGCCTTCCGACCGCGAGCTACCCATCGCGCGCTCGCGCTGCTGCTGACGGGGCGGCCGCGGCGCCCGGTCGCCTTCGCCCGGGTCGGAGGCCGCGTGGACATCGCGCGCTTCGCGCGCGCATAGTGCGGGGGACGGACCGAGCGAAAGGCGGCGCGCCATGTTCGACTTCCTGCTCTCCCCGGAGCACCAGAAGTACCGCGACGAGGTCCGGGCGCTCGTGGAATGGGTCCCCCGAGACCTGATCCTCGCGATGGACCGGGACGAGGTCCGCTTCCCGAGGGAGTTCCTGGCGGAGGCCGGCGCGCGCGGCCTGCTCGGGGCCCGCCACCCCGCCGAGATCGGCGGCCGGGGGCTGGACTGGGTCGCGTCCTGCGCCGCCGTCGAGGAGGCGGCCACGATCGGATACGTGTTCGGGTGCCTCTTCGGAGTCGGCTCGGAGCTGGTCTGCGACGCGATCATCAAGCACGGCACGGCGGAGCAGCAGGAGCGCTACGTTCGCCCTCTCCTCGCCGGCAGGATGTTCGCAGCCGAGTGCCTGACGGAGCCGCGCGGCGGCTCGGACTTCTTCGGCGCGACCACGGCCGCGGAGGACCGGGGCGACCACTTCGTGCTGAACGGCCAGAAACGCTTCATCGTGGGTGCCGAGGGCGCCGATTACTTCCTGGTGTACGCGCGAACCGATCTCCGCCCCGACGCGCCGTCCCACCAAGCGCTCACCTGCTTCATCGTGGACCGCGGGCCCGGCGTGGAGGCGAGCTACCTCTACGGTCTGCTCGGGTGCCGCGGAGGAGGGACGGGCCGGCTCGTGTTCCGCGACGCGCGAGTCCCGCGCGAGAACGTGCTCGGGGAAGTCGGCGGCGCCTACGCCGTCTACGCGACGATGATGATCCCCGAGCGGCTCGGCACCTCGGCCATGACCATCGGGGCCGCGCGCCCCGCCCTCGAGATCGCGACCTCCTACAGCACGCGCCGCAAGGCGTTCGGCCGCACGATCAACCGCTTCCAGGGCGTGAGCTTCCAGATCGCCGAGGCGGCAACGCTGCTCGACGCCTCACGCGCCATGGTCTACGCGACCGCGCGCGCGGCCGACGCCGGGATCGAGGAAGGCCGGCTCCGGCGCATGGTGAGCGAGACGAAGAAGTTCGTGACCGAGAGCTGCCAAAGCGTCGCCCACAACTCGATGCAGGTGATGGGCGGCATCGGCTACACCAACGTCTTCCCGATCGAGCGGATCGTGCGAGATCTTCGGCTCGCCACGATCTGGACCGGCACGAGCGAGGTCATGTCTGCGATCACCGCGCACGAGTGGTACCGGGAGTATTTCGACACCACCGCGCTCGGCCGGCCCCGGCGGGACTACGAGGCCGACGCCGAAGGGGCGTTCGCCGAGGGCGAGAAGGTGTACGAGTAGCCGCGGGCGCTAGTCCACCGTGACGGCGCGCAGGATGTCCACCCGGGCCGCCCGGCGCGCCGGGAGCACCGCGGCGAGCACCCCGGCGAGCCCCGCGAGCGCGAGGAAGACCGCGAGCTGCGCCGTGGGCAGGGCGAGTTCGGTGACGCCTGCGTCGCCGAGGGCCGCGACGAGCGCCCACCCGAAGAACAGGCCGATCCCGAGCCCGAGGACCCCCCCGATCAACGCGATGATCACCGACTCGTGGCGCACCATCGCGCGCACCTGGCGGCGGCTCATGCCGACCGCGCGCAGGAGCCCGAACTCCCGCCGCCGCTCGAACACCGCGAGGGCGAGGGTGTTCACGATCCCGAGCAGCGCGATGACCACGGCAAGCCCGAGGAGCGCCGTGACGAGCCCGAGAAGCTGATCGATCATCCCCTCCTGCTGCCTGCGCATCCCCGCCTGATCCTCGAGCCGGACGCTCGGGAAGGCCCCGATCTCCCGCGCGAGCACGCCTCGGACCTCCCCCGGCGCGCGCCCGGGCGCCGCTCGCACGAGCACCATCGAGTCCAGCCGAGACGTGAAGAGCCGCCCGTAGGCGGCGAGCGACACGGCGTAGTCCCCGACCAGCCCACCCTCGTCGAACAAGCCGGCGACCGTGAGGGGAGCGGTGCCGGAGGCGGGGAACTCCATGTCGAGGCGGTCGCCCACCCGGATCCGCCCTCTCTCCGCCGCGCGCCGGGACACGAGCACCTCGTCTGGGCGCAGGCCGGCGACGTTTCCCGGCCGGACGCCGAGCGCGAGGACCCGCTCCACCGTCGCGGGATCGACGGCGGTGACCATCCGAAGACTCGTGCTGCCCGGCTTGCGCCAGAAGCCGATGCGAATCTCGGAGACCGCGGCGATCTCCGGCCGGCCGCGCAGCCGCTCGGCGAGCGCCGGGCTGAATCCGGTGAAATGCGAGCCCGCGGTCAGAACGTAGTCGGCACGCAGACTCCTCTCGATCGCCTTGCCGAGGGAGACCTTGAGCGATGCCCCGAGAATGAGGAACGTGCCGACGAGGGCGAGCCCGACCATCAGGGCCGACGAAGTCGCGGCCGTCCGGCGGGGGTTCCGCATGGCGTTCTCGCGCCCGAGCCTGCCGGTCAGGCCTCGCAGGCGCGCGAACGGCGCCCCGATCACACGCGCGAGCGGACGCGCGACGAGTGGGGCGAGGATCGCGACTCCGAGGAACACCGCGGCGACGCCCGCCCCGACGACGCCGATGCCGGCGCCGGCGAAGAGCCCGGCCCCGAGAGCGGCCGCCCCGCCCACGGTCCCGATGCCGCCGACAAACGACCGAGTCCGAAGCGACGTCGGGCGATCGGCCTCCGCGTCGCGGAGGGCCTCGATCGGGCTCACCCGTCCGGCCCGGCGCGCCGGCAGCACCGACGCCGCGAGCGTGACCGCGATTCCGACGACCAACGAGATCACGATCGTCCGCGGCAGGATCTGGAGCCCCACCGAGGGGAGGTCGATCCCGAAAGCGGCGAGCAGCCCCCGCAAGGCGAGGGCCATCAGCACCCCCGCTCCGATCCCCGCCCCGGAGGCGACCGCTCCGACGATCGCCGACTCGGCGACCACCGAGCGGGTCACCTGGCTCCGGCTCGCCCCGAGCGCCCGGAGGAGCGCCAGCTCGCGCGCGCGCTGCGTCACCAGGATGCCGAAGGTGTTGAAGATGATGAAGGCGCCGACGAACAGGGCGACCCCGGCGAAGACGAGCAGCGCGGTCCGGAAGAAGGAGAGAGCCTCCTGCAGGCTCTTCGCCTCCTCGCTCCCCACCGCGCGACCGGTGACGGCCTCCACGCCGGGGGGAAGCACGGCCGCGATCCGGTCCCGCAAGGTGGCCGCAGGAACGCCGGGGTCGGCCGCGACCTCGATCGTGTCGAGCGCGCCCGGCCGGCCGAGCACGCGCTGCGCGGTCCGCAGGTCGAACGCCACGAGCGTCGCCCCTCCCATGTTGTCGGCCTCACCGAAGCCGGCGATCCCGACCACTCGGAAGCGCTCCGTCGGCCCCTGGAAGAGAACCGTCACCGAGTCGCCCACCCCGAAGCCGTGCGCGCGGGCGCTGACGGCGTCCAGGACCGCCTCGCCGGGGCGCTCCGGCGCGCGGCCGGCCCGGATCGTGAGAGAGGCGAGGGTCCGATCCGTGGTCCAGGACACGCCGAGCGTGGGCGGCCCCATCGGGGCGACCGCTTTCCCGCGCCGGTCCACGAGCTGCGCGTATCCGGCGACGCTCCCCTCCGCCACGCGCACGCCTTCGACCCCTCGGACCGTCTCGAGCAGGCGCTCGGGGATCGGGCGCCGCTCGGTCTCCGCGCTCGGCCCCGCGAACGCGGCGTGGGAGCGCACGTACACGTCCACTCCGGCCACGGCATCTCGGAACAGGTCGGTGAACGCGCGGTTCATCGTGTCGGTGAGCACGTAGGTCCCGGTGACGAAACCGACCCCGAGCACCACGGCGAGGGCCGTGAGGGCAAGGCGGAGCTTGTGGGCGAGCAGCCCTCGGATCGTCGCCTTCCACATCTCCGCCGTCCCTTCAGGACCCGAGGCTCTTCATGCGGTCGAGCACGCGCTCGGCGGTGGGGGCGCGCATCTCATCGACGATCCGGCCGTCGGAAAGGAAGATCACGCGGTCGGCGTAGCCCGCCGCCGTCGGGTCGTGGGTGACCATCGCGATCGTCTGGCCGTACTCGCCCACCGAGCGCCGCATGAACCCGAGCAGCTCCGCCCCCGAGCGCGAGTCGAGATTCCCGGTCGGCTCGTCGGCGAAGGTGATCTCCGGCCGGCTGACGAGAGCGCGAGCCGCTGCCACCCGCTGCTGCTCGCCGCCCGACAGCTCCGCGGGGCGGTGGCGCAACCGGTCGCGGAGCCCGACGGCCTCGATCACCCCATCCATCCACGCGCGGTCCGGATTCCGGCCGGCGATGTCCATCGGCAGGGCGATGTTCTCCGCCGCCGTGAGCGTCGGCACCAGGTTGTAGGCCTGGAACACGAACCCCACCTTGTCGCGGCGAAGGCGCGTCAGGCGCTTCTCATCGAGCGAGCCGAGGTCCACGTCGCCGACATACACGCGCCCGGAGGTCGCGCGGTCGAGGCCGGCCATGCAGTGGAGCAGCGTGGACTTGCCGGACCCGGACGGACCCATGATCGCCGTCAGCTCGGCCGCCCCGAGGGCGAGCGACACGCCGTCGAGCGCGCGGACCGACGCGGACCCCTCGCCGTAGACCTTCACCAGGTCTTCCGTGCGCGCGACGATCTTCTCTTCGGTGGTGTTCACTGCGACCGGCCTCCTTCCGCGCGGAGAAGCTCGAGCAACCCCCTCCGCCTGCAGCGTCGTCACGTGCCTCGAAGGCCACAATGCGGTCGTCGCGGCGGAACGCGCCGATCGCAGCCCTCGGAAACGTCACGGAAGGTCACTGTAGCCGACCGGGCGCGTGGGAGTTCCGCAGCCCGCCATGCTCCCGCGGCCGGGTCCGACGCGCACGCGCCCGGGCTCGCAAGAACGACGAGATCGTTGACAGCTAGTATGATCTTCTATAATATCTTACTAAGCTCTGGGCTCGGAGGACACAATGTCGAGTTCGACCGTCTACCAAGCAAGCGATCTCAGCCAGCGCCGCCGCGCGGTGCTGAATGAGGCTCGAGCCGGGTACGCCAGGATCCGTGACACCGACGGCACCAGCCTGTTGATGATGCCCGAGGAAGCAGCCCGCCTGAACGAGGAAGTGACACGGTGGGCGCGCGCTCTCGTCCCGCTCCTTCGCGCGCGAAGCCGCAAGAGCCTTGCTGAAGCGATCGCGAACTCCGAGCTGTCTTGGCTCAAGCTGCTTCCTCCCGACGACGTCGAAGAGTTCCTGGAAGAGGTAGCGAGCGCTCTTCAGTTCGCCATCGACGCGAGGGACATCAGCGGACTGGTGAGGGCGATCGAAGATTGGCGGACGACGGCTCTCGCCCTGCGCGATTCGACGAACCGGGAGATCCTCCTCGGCCGTCCTTCGCGAATGGACTTCGCCGAGGTCGCGCGACCGAGCGAGTAGGTGTGGCCGGTGCGTATGAGCCGTACCGCCCGGCTCGCCGTCCGGGCGGTAAGCCCGCAGTCAAGCCGCGCTACCGAGTGCTCGTCCACAGGAAGCTCCTCGATCGCTGGGGCCAACTGTCCGCCCGCGTCGGACTCGGAAGCGCACAGCAGTTCTACGATCACGTGAGCGCCCACCCCGGACAACCCTCCCCTGTGAACCGAACGATGGTGCTCAAGGGAAGCGCGGGCAAGCCGAAACAGCGCGGGTTCTCGCGAACAGTTCACTACGAGATCTCGGGAGCGGGGCGAATCGACTTCCAGTATGCGGACAACTACCGAGGTCGGCGAGGCGACCCGCACGGCGTCGTGTTCATCCTCGCAATCGACCTATCGAGTCACTGAGAGTTCCCCGGTCCGGGTCACCGACCGTCTTCCGGTCGGCACAGTCCGCCTGACGCCGCTACGATGCGGCCATAAGGCCACCGGCGCGCGCGACCCCGCGCGGGCGTGGCCGATGTGAGAAATCGAAGGGAGCGCAGAGGTTGCTCGCCGCCATCCCGTACCGGACGTTCCCTTGGGTGGGGTTCGGTCCGGTTCGGCTCCACACGTTCGGGCTCATGGTCGCCCTCGGGGTGCTCGCCGGCACGGCGATCGCCGTCCGCTACGGCGCGCGGATCGGCATCGAGCGCGGCGAGGTCACAAGCCTCGCGACCCGGCTGGTCGTGGCCGGGGTGATCGGCGCGCGGCTGACCTGGGTCCTGACCCACCCGTCCGACATCCACTCCCCGCTGGACGTCGTGGCGCTGTGGAAGGGTGGCTTGCAGTTCTCCGGAGGTTTCGTCGCCGCCCTCGCGGCTGCCGCGCCGCGGCTTCGCCGCATGACTGCGGACGCGCGCCGAGGCCTGCTCGACGGGCTGGCGCTCGGGTTCACGGTCGGCCTCGCCTTCGGCCGAATCGGCTGCTACTCGGTGGGCGAGCACCTCGGTCGCCCGACCGGCTTCTTCCTAGCCGCGCGCTACGAGGGCGGCGCCACCAGAGAGGGGCCTCTCGCGGTCGGGCAGGCAATCCACAACACCGCCCTCTACGAGTTCATTCACCTGCTCGTCCTGGCCGCAGTCCTTTGGTGGCTCCTGTGGCGCGCGCGGCCGGCGGCGCCGGGGGTCGCCCTCGGCGTCTTCGCGGTGTGGTACGGGGTCGCGCGCTTCGCGACCGACTTCCTCCGCGCCTACGACGAGCGCGCGCTCGGCCTCACCGGGGCGCAGTGGCTCTGCCTCGCTTTGGTGCCGGCGGGGATCTGGATCCTCGCGTCGGCTCGCGCGCGCCGGCACGCGGGCAATGTTCCCTCCTTGGGTTGCGGGCTCACGGGAGAACCGAGAGCCGTAGGACGGACGGATACTCCAGGTCGTGCATGACGGTGTTGATCGCCGGGAAGACCGGCGGTTCGTGGTTTGGCAGATCCATGCTCGTGACGTCGAGCCGGATCCGATGGCCCGCGGCAAAGACGTTCGAGGTGGGCCAGATCTCGATCTCGTACCGGTAGACCTCGTTCGGCACCCCGGTGGCCGTCGCGACGTGGGAGTGCCACGGGCGGAGCGGCTCGCTCCGGGTCCCGTCGAGAGCCCGGTGGGACGCGCGAAGGTATCCGGTGGCAACCAGGCGCGACGAGCCGTCAGGAGACACATCGGCGAGCTTGGCGATCCAATCGGTGTCGATCGCGCTCGTGGCGGCGTATAGGGTCAGCGCGATCGGCCCCGTGACATCGACCGGCGCGCCGAGCGGCGAGGTCGAGTAGCTCAGAGCGTGCGCCTCGTCGGCGCGCTGGTCGGTCTTCTGGAAGGGCCCCGCCGCGACGTTGCCCCACTTGCCCGCGGTCTCGCCCTGGCCGTTCGGGTGAACGACGTAGGCATCGGGGTTTCCCATGGGACCATCGGATCTCAGCGACCCCTGCCCGACGGCGGCCCCAGCTCCCTCGCTCGCGAGGAACAGATCCATCTCGCTCGCTCCGGCGGGCGGCCAGGAGTCGGCGAACTTCCACCGGTTCTCCCCGAGCGAGTAGTACTGCA
>JACQXY010000005.1 GCA_016208485.1 Acidobacteriota bacterium
AGGTGGACGGCGGCGTGCACGCGGAGGCGACAGAACGCGGCATCCCGGTGAACGTCGCCGACGATCCCCGGCGGTGCACGTTCCTCGCGCCGGCGACGGTGCGTCGCGGGAATCTGGTCGTCGCGGTCTCGACGGGCGGGGCGTCTCCGGCGCTCGCCGCTCGGATCCGGGAGCGCCTGGAGGGGGAATTCGGAGAGGAGTACGGGCCGGTGGTCGAGATGCTGGAAGGACTGCGGGGCGCGGCCCGGCTCCCGGACGACCCCAAGGAGCGCACACGACTCTGGTACCGGGTCGTCGACTCCGATGTCCTTGCGCTCGGGCTCCAAGGCCGGCTGGACGAGGCGCGCCGGCTGGCGCTCGGAATCCTCGAGGGGGAGCGCTAGTGCCGCGCAGCGTCCTTCGCATTGGAACGCGCGGCAGCGCGCTCGCGCTCGCGCAGGCCGAGTGGGTTCGCATCGCGGTCTCCGCCCTCCTCCCGAAGCGCACCTTCGAGCTGGTCCCGATGAAGACTCGCGGAGACACGTACCAGGGGCCGTTGCCTCCGGTCGGCGGCAAGGGGCTGTTCGCGCGGGACATCCAGGATGCGCTCGCCTCCGGCCAGGTCGATCTCACGGTTCACAGCGCGAAGGACCTCCCGGTGGTGGCGCCGGAGGGGATCGTGCTCGGCGCGATTCCCGCGCGCGAGGACCCGCGCGACGCGCTCGTGACCCGGACGGGCTGGGGGCTCGCCAAGCTCGCGCCGGGGACGACGGTTGGGACGTCTTCCTCCCGGCGGGGCATGCAGCTCCTGGCGCTCGGACGCGGGCTGGTGCCGGCGCCGATCCGGGGAAACGTCGATACCAGGTTGCGCAAGCTGTCGGCCGGCGAGGTGCAGGCGCTCGTCGTCGCGATGGCGGGGCTGAAGCGCCTCGGCAAGCACGAGCGCGTCGCGGAGCTGCTGAGCGCCGACGTGATGCTGCCCGCGCCCGGCCAGGGGGCGCTCGCGGTCGAGTGCCGGGCGAACGACAAGGACATGCGCCCGACCCTTGCCCGGTTCGAGGACCCGGCCGCGCGGCGCGCCTTCGACGCGGAGCGCGCCTTCCTCGTGGCCCTCGGCGGCGACTGCGACGTGCCGCTCGCGGCGCTCGCGATCACGATCGGCGACGGGGTGCGGCTCCGCGGCATGGTCGGGACCCCGGACGGGCAGAGAATCGTCGCCGACCAGGTCGACGAGGAGGATCCCGAGAAGGCCGGGCTCGAGCTCGCCGAGCGGCTGCGAGACCGGGGGGCGGAGGAGATCCTGGCCGCCGTCCGGGGTACGGCGCCCGCGGTGCCCGACCCGCCGCCCGCGCCTCCCGAGTGAAGCCGCCCGCCGGCCCGCCGGCTGGGTGGGTCGCGCTCGTCGGCGCGGGACCGGGCGATCCGGGGCTCGTCACCGTTCGCGGGCTCGCACTCGTTCGGATGGCCGACGCGGTCGTTCACGACCGGCTCGTGCCTCCGGAGCTGCTCGACTTCGCGCCGGAGGGGGCCCAGCGCATCTTCGTCGGCAAGTCCCCGGGCGGAGAGATGCGATCCCAGGACGAGATCAACGCGCTGCTCGTGGGTCTCGCGCGCGCCGGTCGCCGCGTGGTACGGCTGAAGGGCGGCGACCCGTTCCTCTTCGGGCGCGGCGCAGAGGAGGCGGAGGCGCTCGCGCGCGCGGGCGTTCCCTTCGAGGTCGTGCCCGGCGTGACGAGCGCGGTCGCCGGGCCGGCCACGGCGGGGATCCCGCTCACCCGTCGTGGCGTGGCGTCATCGGTCGCGATCGCCGCGGGCCACGGCGCGCCGGGCGGCGCGACCGGGCGCACCGATTGGGGCGCGCTCGCGCGCGCCGACACCGCGGTGGTCCTCATGGTGGTCAAGCGCCTCGCCGACGTTGTGGGTGAGCTGCTTGCCGCGGGGCGCTCGCCGGGGACCCCGGCCGCGGTGGTGCAGGACGCGACGCTGCCCGGCCAGAGGACGGTGACGGCGCCGCTCGGAGGAATCGTGGAGGCTGCTCGGCGCGCCGGGATCCGGCCGCCGGCGGTCCTCGTCGCCGGCGAGGTCGTGCGGCTGCGGGACGTGCTTGGTGGGTGGGACACTCGAAGTCTCTCGGGGGTTTCGGTGCTCGTCACCCGGCCGCGCGATCAGGCGCCGGACTTGTCGGCCGTGCTGCGCGAGCTGGGCGCCGAGGTGATCGAGGCGCCGGCGATCCGCATCGCGCCGCCTCGCTCGCCGGAGCCGATGCGCCGCGCCGCGCGCGCGATCGCGGCCGGACGCTACTCCTGGATCGCGCTCACGAGCGCGAACGGCGTGCACGCCCTCGCGGAGGCGCTGCGCGCCGAGGGGCTGGATGCGCGCGCGCTCGGCTCCACGCGCGTCGCGGCGATCGGAGAGGGGACCGCGCGCGCTCTCTCCGGGCTCGGCATCCGGGCCGACCTCGTGCCGGAGGCCTTCACCACTCAGGCGCTCGGCAAGGTCTTCCCGCGCGCGCCGGCATCCGGAGGACGAGTGCTGCTCGCGCGCGCCGACAAGGCCGACCCCGCGCTCACCGCGGCCGTTCGGGCGCGCGGCTGGACTCCGGAGGACGTCGTGGCCTACCGCATCCTGAGCGCCGGCAGGCTCCCGGCCGCGGTGCGCCGGCGTGTCGTGCGCGGCGAGGTGGACGTGCTCACGTTCGCGAGCGCCGGGACGGTGCGGGCGTTCCTCGGCGCGCTCGGCGAGCGCCCGGCCGGGAAGGTGGTTTGCATCGGGCCGGTCGCCGCGCGCGCCGCGCGCGAGGCGGGACTGCGGGTTGCGGCCGTCGCGCGCGAGCACACCATCGCCGGGCTCGCCGCGGCGGTCGTGAAGGCGGCGGGGCGCCGCGCCCGATGAGGCTTGCCGTCGTCGGGGGTGGTGTGGCCGGGCTCGCCGGCGCGCGGGCTGCGCTGGTCGCCGCGCGCGACGCCGGCATGCCGCTCCGGATCACCCTGATCGAGTCGGCCGAACGCTTCGGTGGCAAGGTCTGGACCGAGACCGGAGGGGAGACCCCGATCGACTGGGGCCCGGACTCCTTCCTCGCCGCGAAGCCGTGGGCGCGCGAGCTGGCGGAAGAGCTTGGCCTCGGCGGCGAGCTGGTCGCCCCGGGCCCGGCCGCGCGCCGGGCATACTTGTTGCTCGGGGGCCGGCTCCGGCCCTTGCCGCCGGGCCTCGCGATGGGGATCCCGGCCGGCGCCCCCGCGCTCCTCGGCGCGGTGCGAGAGGGCATCATCGGGCCGGCCTCGGCGCTGCGCTCATTGCTGGAGCCGCTCATGCCCGGGGAGCGGCGGGAGGACCCGACGGTGGCCGAGGTGTGTCGCCGGCGTCTCGGGCGCCGGGTGGCCGACCGCCTCGTCGCCCCGCTCGTTTCCGGCGTCTTCGGCGTCGCGCCCGAGGAATTGAGCTTCCGCACCGCTCTTCCGATGCTCGCCGGCGCGCGCAGCCTCGTGCTCGCCATGGCGCGCGCGCCTCGATCCGGCGGACCGATCTTCCTCACCCTTCGCCCGGGGCTCGGCGCGCTCGTCGACGCCCTGGTCGCCGCGCTCGAGGGCGAGGACCTGCGCCTGGAGTGCGCGGCCGAGGGCCTCGCGCGCGACGGGGACGGGTGGAGGGTCGCGACGACGTCCGGCGAGGTCCGAGCCGACGCGCTACTCATCGCCGCGCCGGCTTTCGCGGCTGCGCGCCTGCTCGAGGGCGCCGCGCCGGAGTGCGCCCGCGCGCTCGCCGGCATTCGGTACCGCCCGAGCGTGGTGCTGCACCTTCAATACGATGCCGGAGCGCTCGCGCGTCCTCTCGACGGCTCCGGGTACCTGGTCGCGGGGGAGGAAGGCGGCGTGGTGTCCGCCTGCTCGTGGGTGGGCACGAAGTGGCCGCATCTGGCCACCGACTCCCCGCGCATCCGCGCGATCGCGACGTCGCCGGAGGCGTTCGGTCTTTCCGACGACGTCCTGCGCGAGCGCGCCGCGGGCGAGGTCTCCCGCGTCATGCGCGCGCGCCGGGGTCCCGAGGAGGTCCGCCTGGTTCGGTGGCCCGAGGCGATGCCGGTCTACGCGCCGGGCCACGCCGCGCGCGTGGCCGCCGCGGAGCGCGCCCTTCCCGCCGGTGTCGCGCTCGCGGGCGCTGCGTACGCGGGAGTGGGCGTGCCGGATTGCGTGCGCACGGGACAGGAGGCCGCGCGCCGGCTCGTCGCGCGGTTCGCTCTGACCCCGAGATTCAGAACGCGGGGCGAAGGGCCGTGAGCATGGGGAAGTGCTTGACGTTGAGCGTGAGGAGTTCGGCGTCCAGCACGTCGGCCGTCGCCGCGATCACGTAGTCCACGAGATCGATCCCGCGGTGCGAACGGCGATGTTCGCGGAGGAACTCCCCCGCGCGGATTGCGATGTCGTTCGTCACCGGTTGGAGGCGGACGGCCGAGAAGAGGCGACGGACCGCCGTCCGCTCGTCCGAGCGCATGCCCCCCTCGATCTCGACGCGGGAGAGCACGCTGCAGGCCGCCTCTCCGGCGGCGACCGCCTCCCGCAGGAGCGCGGTTGCCTCCGGCGCGCCCCGCAGGTGAGAGATGAGAACCGTCGAGTCGAAGAGCTTCACAGCCCGAGCTTCCGCAGGCGGGCTCCGGCGCTCCGGCCGCGAACGCTCGCGAGCCACTCGGGCCAGTCGGGGGCCTCGGCCAGTATTCCGGAGGTGGCGTCCACGGCCGCGAGACGCCCCGCGCTTCCCTCGGTGATGTCCAGAGCCTCGTCGAGGATTCGGCGCACGACCTCGGCCTGGGAGATGCCCGCGTCCTCGGCGCGCCGCCCGATGCAAGCCCGCTGCTCCTCGGTGAGGTAGAGCTGGGAACGCTTCATACACATGGAGTATACAGCGTTCCGCCAACCTTGCTCGCGATGCCCAGGTCATGGACGCAGGCAGAATGTCAGACGTGCCTGACATTCTGCTGGGGGAACTACTTGGATCCCACGTCTGAGCCGCATCGCCACTCCGCTCTCGGACGGGGGTAGGCCGAGGAGCCGTGGTCCGCACCGGGATCGGTCGGCGACCGCCCCCCTGCCTGCCCAACTCATCGCATTGAGTAAGATTACTCAGCGTCATGAGTAAAGCGTCAAGGCTCTTTCAGCGACCCCAGGCGGCCGAGCTGGCGCGGCGACTGGTCGAACCGCGGCGGTTCATCCAGGTCGTGGCCGGCGCGCGGCAGGTGGGCAAGACCACCCTGGTGCAGCAGGTCACCGAGGCCGTGGGCCTCCCGGTCCGCTTCGCGAGCGCGGACGAGCCGACCCTGCGCGGCCCCGAGTGGATCGCCGGGCAATGGGAGGCCGCGCGCCTTTCCGCCGGCCGCGACGGAGGTATCCTCGTGCTCGACGAGGTGCAGAAGGCGGTTGGCTGGTCCGAGTCCGTCAAGCGCCTCTGGGACGAGGACACGCGAGCCAGGCGGCCGCTCAAGGCGGTTTTGCTCGGCTCCGCGCCGCTCCTCGTCCAACGGGGTCTCACGGAGAGCCTTGCCGGGCGATTCGAGATCGTGCACCTGCCGCACTGGTCCTTCACGGAGATGCGCGCCGCGTTCGGCTTCTCGGCGGACCAATACGTGTACTTCGGCGGCTACCCCGGTGCAGCATCGCTCGCGCGCGAGCCCGGTCGCTGGCGCCGCTACATCCTGGACGCACTGGTCGAGACGACGATCGCGCGCGACGTCCTGCTGCTCTCGCGAGTGGACAAGCCCGCCCTGCTTCGCCGGCTGTTCGAGCTGGGATGCCGGTATTCGGGGCAAGTGCTCTCGTACACCAAGATGCTCGGTCAGCTCCACGACGCCGGCAACGCCACGACGCTCGCGCACTACCTCGAGTTGCTCGGCGGCGCGGGACTGCTGGCCGGACTGACCAAGTTCTCCGGCAGCGCGGTGCGCCGGCGAGGTTCGATCCCCAAGCTCCAGGTGCTGAACACGGCGCTGATGAGTTCCCAATCCGGGTACTCATTGACACAGGCCCGCGCGGACCGCGAGTTCTGGGGACACCTGGTGGAGTCGGCCGTTGGTGCCCATCTCGCCAATGCAGCGGCGACGGGTGCCTGCGAGGTCTTCTACTGGCGCGACCGCAATCGCGAAGTGGACTTCGTGGTGCGCGCGGGGAAGCGTCTGGCGGCCATCGAAGTGAAGAGCACGCGGCGACGCGATAGCCTGCCCGGGATGGCGGCGTTTGCCGAGGCGTTCCGCCCGACGCGCAAGCTGTTGGTGGGCGGCGATGGGATCCCGCTCAACGAGTTCCTCTCCCAGCCCGTGGAGCACTGGATGAAATGATCCTGGGGGGAACTACGAGGACCGGCCGGCTGCGGGCGCGGCGGCCTCGGCCGGCACGTAGCCACAAGCGGGGTCCTCCGCGAGCGGGTCCCCGAAGGCCGCGAACGCGCGCGCGCGCGATCCGCCGCACAGGTCTCGGAACTCGCACACGCCGCAGCGCCCGGAGAACGCCGCGCTCCGAATCGCGCGAAGCGTCGGGTGGTCGCGATAGATGTCGACGATGCCGGTGTCGCGCACGTTGCCGAGCGTGAGGGGCAAGAACCCGGCGGGGTAGACGTCGCCGTTGTAGCCGACGAACACGATCCCCTTGCCGTCGCGCGTGCCCATGGTTTGCGCGCGCGGCCGCTCGACCGGCTCGCCCAGATGCTCGCACAAGCGCGCGGCGAGCCTCCGGTAGAGGGGCCCGAGGCCGAAGCGGGAGGCCGGGTCGGCGCCCGGCTCCTCGCGCCGCCAGGCAGCGACGCGCCGGAAGAAAGGCGCCTCGACGGTCCGCACGATGAAGCCGTGCTGCGACGCGTCGTAGAGGAAGTGGCACACATCCTCGTTCTCGGCCGGCGTCGTCTCGAGCACCTCGGAGCCGCGTCCGACGTGGATCAGGAAGAAGACCTCCCAGATGTGGACGCCGATCCCCGCGAGGAGTGCGGCGACGTCGGCAAGCTCCTCGACGTTGTCCCGCATGACGGTGGTGTTGACCTGCACCGTGAAGCCGTCCGAGACCAGGCGCCGCAGGGCCTCGAGGGTCTCGCCGAAGTGCCCGGGGATCCCCCGGACCCCGTCGTGGGTCTCCGCGCGCGCGCCGTCGAGCGAGATCGACACCGTCTTCACGCCCATCTCCTTCAGGCGCGCCAGCCTGCCGTCGTACAGGCTGGGGGAGACCGACGGCGCGAACCCGATCGGGATGCCGAGCGAGCGCGCGCGGGCCGCCAGGACGAGGAGGTCGCGGCGAGCGAGGGGGTCTCCACCGGTGAGGATCAGCGCGGGAGGACGCTCGCCGAAGCCGGCCACGTCCTGGACGAAGCGAAGGCCCTCCTCCGTGGACAGCTCGCCGGGCAGCGGCTCGTGGATCGCCGACGCCCGGCAGTGCTTGCACGCCAGCGGGCAGGCGCGCGTGGTCTCCCAGAAGACGAGGACGGGCACGCGGTCGAGGTCCATCACCTCAAGATGGTACCTTGCGGGGACCGGCTAGACTCCGGTCGGTGTCTGCCGAAGGGGTCTCCGAGGTCGCCGGCGCGTCCGACCGGTTCCTGCGCGCGTGCCGCCGCGAACCGGTCGACCTGACGCCGGTGTGGTTCATGCGACAGGCCGGCCGCTACCTCCCCGAGTACCGGGCGGCGCGCGCGGATCGTGATGTCCTTCAGATGTCACGCATCCCGGAGATGGCGGTGGAGATCACGCTTCAGCCGGTGCGCCGCCTCGGCGTCGACGCCGCGATCCTGTACTCCGACATCATGGTCCCGCTGGCCGCAACCGGCGTGGAGGTGCGCATGGCGCCGGGGCTCGGGCCGGTGATCGACGAGCCGATCCGCGCGCCGTCCGACCTCTCGCGCCTCCGGCCGCTCGATCCCGACTCGGACATCCCGTTCGTGCTAGAGGCGGTCCGGATGCTCCGCCGGGACCTGACGGTCCCGCTGATCGGCTTCGCCGGCGGCCCGTACACGCTCGCGAGCTACCTCGTCGAGGGGCGGCCGGCGCGCGATCACCCCCGGACCCGCGCGCTGATGCACGGCGATCCCGCCGTGTGGGAGGGCCTGCTCGACCGGCTCGCCGGCACGGTGCTCGCGCTCCTTCGCGCGCAGGTGGCGGCCGGCGCGCAGGCCGTGCAGCTCTTCGACTCCTGGGTCGGCGACCTCGACCCGGGCGACTACGAGCGTTTCGTGCTTCCGTGGGTCTCTCGGATCTTCGAGGAACTCGCGCCGCTCGGCGTCCCGCGCATCCACTTCGGGGTCGGCACCGGCGAGTTGCTCGCGCTGATGCGCGCGGCCGGCGCCGACGTCGTGGGGGTGGACTGGCGCGTGCCGCTCGACCGCGCGTGGGATCGTGTCGGCCGCGACGCGGCGGTGCAGGGGAACCTCGATCCCGCGGTTTGCCTTGCGCCGTGGGATGCGGTGGAGCGCAAGGCCCTGGAGGTGCTCCGGCGCGCGGACGGCAGGCCCGGGCACGTGTTCAACCTCGGCCACGGCGTGTTCCCGCAGACCCCTCCCGAGACGTTGGAGCGCCTGGTCGATCTGGTGCACTCGCGCACCGCGCGCTGATGGCGGCCGAAAGACGCGAGGTCGGGCTGCTCGTGATGGCCTACGGTACACCGTCGGGCCCCGAGGACGTCGCGCGCTTCTTCACCGACATCCGAGGGGGCCGCGCATCGTCCCCGGACCAGCTCGCGGAGCTGCGCGCGCGGTACCGGGCCATCGGCGACGTCGTGCCGCTCGCGCGGATCACGACCGAGCAGGCCGAGCGGACGTGCGAGGAGCTGTCGCGTGACCCGGCAGGCCCGGAGTTCCGTGCCTACGTCGGGATGAAGCACTCCTCGCCCTCCATCGAGGAGGCGGTCTCGGCCATGGTCGCCGGCGGCGCGCGCGAGGCCGTCGCGATCGTGATGGCTCCCCACTACTCCCGGCTCTCGGTGGGGTCCTACGTCGAGCGGTTGCGCGCGGCGACGGCGCCGGGGGGTCCCGAGGTCGACGTGATCGAGTCCTGGCACGACCACCCGGCGTTCCTGGATCTGCTCGCGGGGCGCGTCCGAGGCGCGCTCGAGCCGCTCGGCCGGAAGGAACTCGCTCGCTCGCTCGTGGTCTTCACCGCGCACAGCCTCCCGGCGCGGATCGTGGACGAGGGCGACCCGTACCCCCGCCAGGTGCGCGCGACCGCCGACGCCGTGGCGGAGCGGCTGGGACTTCCGAGCGTCGCGGTCGCCTGGCAGAGCGCCGCGCGAACCGGCGAGCCCTGGCTCGTCCCGACCCTCGACGACGTCGTCCGGGGGGCGGCGGTGGGGGGGGCGGAGGTGGTCGTGGTGTGTCCGTGCGGGTTCGTGGCCGATCACCTCGAGATCCTCTACGACCTCGACATCGAGGCGCGCCAGACCGCGCGCCGGGCGGGTATCCGCCTCGTTCGGACCGAGTCGCTGAACGCCGACCCCGACTTCGTGCGCGCGCTGGCGGCGATCGTTCGCGATCACCTCGCCCGCCCTCGGCGATCACCTCGCCCGCCCTCGGTAGGAGGGGCCGGGCCGTCCGTCTCGCGCGCGGGGCCGCCAGGCCTCACAATGTATCCGTGATGGACGTACCGGCAGGCCCGGAGCCATGAGGATCCTGACGGCGTTCAGCGCCGTGGTCGCCGCGCTCGCCGCGGGGGCGGCGACGGTCGCGATTGCACGTCTTCACCTCCGCTCCCGGCGTCCGAACACCGCGTGCTGGGTCGTGTCGCTCTCGCTGTTCACTCTCGCGTCGTCCGCCCTCGCCGCCGGCTCGTTCGCCGGGTGGTCGGGCCCTCTCTTCCGGCTCTACTACCTCACCGGAGGGGTCCTCACCGTCCCGTGGATGGCGCTCGGCGCCGCCTGGCTCTTCGGGCCGAAGCGGATCGCCCGCGCGGGGACCTTCCTCACGCTCGCGCTCACGTTCTTCGCCACCGGGGTGGCAGCCGCCGCGCGAGTGCGGGTTGCCGGCAGCGGTCCCCTCCCGGAGATGAGCACGGTGCTCGCCGGCGCGGGCCTCGCGCGCGCGCTGGCGGTGGTCGCGAACGCCGGGGGCACGCCGCTCGCGATCTGGCTGCTCCTGCGCGCGGCGCGGACTCTCCGGCGCAAGCACGTGATGCCCTCGAGGGTCTGGGGCGCCTCGACGGTGAGCGCCGGCATCGGGGTCGCGGCGGTCGGCGGGGTGCTGGCCGCGCTCGGCGGCGTCGTCTTCCTCGGCCCGGCGCTCGCTCTCGGGGGCGTGCTGATGCTCGTCGGGTTCGCGCTGTGGGACCGGAAGCGGGCGCTGCGGGCGGTGTCGTCGGGGGAGGCGGCGTGAGCTTCCTCGTCGTCAGCCTCAGCTACCGGAGCGTGCCGATGGCCGATCTCGAGCGCGTCGCCTTCCGGGAAGGGGCGCTCGGGGACGCGCTCTCGTGCATCCTGCTCACGCGGGACGTCTTGGAGGCGGCGTTGCTGTCCACCTGCAACCGCACCGAGGTCCTCGCGTGGACGCGAGAGCCGGGGCCGGCCTCGGTGGATGTGCGCCGGATCATCGAGGACCTCCGCGGGCTGCCGCGCGGCTGGACTGACTCGCGGGGCCTGATCCTCGAAGGCGAGGAGGCCATCCGCCACCTGTTTCTGGTCGTCGCCGGACTGGACTCGATGGCGCCGGGGGAGTCCCAGATCCAGGGCCAGGTGCGCGAGGCATACCGGTCGGCGTGCGAGCTGGGGTCGGTGGGGCCGAACATGCACGCGCTCTTCGGGCGGGCGCTCGACGCCGGCAGGCGCGTGCGCGCCGGGAGCGGGCTCGCCAAGGCCAGGCTGTCGCTGTCGGAGGCCGGTGTCGAGGCGATCGGCGCCGCGCTCGGAGATCTCTGCGGGCGGGAGACGCTCGTCGTGGGGGCGGGGAAGATGGCCGAACTCGCCCTGCAAGCCCTCCGGGCGCGTGGCGCCGGCGTCGCGGTCGTCGCTCGCCGTCCGGAGGCCGGAGCGGCGCTCGCGAAGCGAGTGGGATGTCCGTTCATCCCCGTAGCGGCCCTCGAGCAGGCGCTCGGCCGCGCCGACGCCGCGGTCTTCGCGACGGCCGCCCCGCACGTCATCCTCACCGGGGATTCCGCCTTGCGCGCGGCGCGCGCGCGCGACCGCGACCCCCTGGTCATCGTCGACCTCGGCGTGCCGCACAACGTGGACCCCGAGGTCGGCGAGGTGGAGGGGATCTCGCTGTACGACCTCGACCGGCTCCACCTGGAGAGGGCCACCGGCGCCGATGGGTGGGGGCGCGAGCTGTCCAGCGCCCGCGAGCTCGCGCTCGCCGAGGCGGACCGGTGCGCCGCTTGGTTCCGCTCGCGCGGCGCGAACGACTTCGTGACCCGCGTGCAGCAGCTCGCCACCGATCTTGCCGCGAGCGAGGCGGAGCGCGCCGCGCGTGCGATGGGCGTCTCCGAGGAAGCCATCCGCGACGCGGTGGCGCAGGCCGTGCGCGGCGCGCTCCGCAAGATCCTGCACACCCCGACCGTTCGGGCGAAGGAGGCCGCCGCGCGCGGCGACGAGGCCGCGCTCGAGACCGCGCGCTGGCTGTTCGGGCTCGACGACGACGCCGCCGACTCGGGGGCCGCGGGCGGCTGATGGCCTTTCCCGCGCAGCGCCCGTGCCGGCTCCGCCGGACTCCCGTGCTGCGCCGCTTGGTCCGGGAGACCGCGCTCTCGGTCGACGACCTCGTCGCGCCGCTGTTCGTCCGCGAGGGCGCCCGAGAGCCGGTCGAGGTCGCCTCGATGCCAGGCCAGGTCCAGCACACCATCGAGTCGGCGCGCAAGGAAGCGGCGGAGTGCGCGGCGCTCGGGATCCCCGCCGTCGTGCTGTTCGGGGTCCCGGCGACGAAGGACGCGACCGGATCCGGCGCCGATCGCGAGGACGGGATCGTGCAGCGGGCGCTGCGCGAGCTGCGCGCGGAGGCCGGCGACGCCCTCGTCCTCATCTCCGATCTCTGTCTCGACGAGTACACCGACCACGGCCACTGCGGCGTGGTGCGCGACGGCCGGGTGGACAACGACGCGACCCTCGACCGCTACCGCGCGATCGCCGCCTCCCAGGCGGCGGCCGGCGCCGACATCGTCGCCCCCTCGGGCATGATGGACGGGCAGGTCGCCGCCATCCGCGAGGCCCTCGACTCCGCGGGATTCGCCGAGACCGCGATCATGTCCTACGCGGCGAAGTTCGCGAGCGCCATGTACGGACCGTTCCGCGACGCGGCGGAGTGCGCGCCGCGCTTCGGGGACCGCGCCGGCTACCAGATGGACCCGGCGAACGCCCGGGAGGCCGTGCGCGAGGCGCTTGCCGACGTCGAGGAGGGCGCGGACATCGTGATGGTGAAGCCGGCACTCGCCTACCTCGACATCGTGCGGGCGGTGGCCGAGGCGACCCGCGTGCCGCTCGCCGCGTACAACGTCTCCGGGGAGTACGCGATGCTGAAGGCGGCGGCGGCGGCCGGCTGGATCGACGAGCCGCGCGCGATGATGGAGGTGCTCGGCTGCATCCGGCGCGCCGGGGCGGACATGGTCATCACCTACCACGCGAAGGACGCGGCGCGCATGCTGCTGCGCGGCCGGGAGGCTTGAGCGGTGGTCGAGAGGATCCTGCTCGCCTCGCCCCGAGGGTACTGCGCGGGAGTGGACCGCGCGGTGGAGACCGTCGAGCGCGCGATCGAGTCCTTCGGCGCGCCGGTGTACGTGCGCAAGCAGATCGTGCACAACCTCCACGTCGTGCGGGACCTCGAGAAGAAGGGGGCCGTCTTCGTGGAGGAGCTTGAGGAGATGCCCGAGGGCGCGACCGTGATCCTGTCGGCGCACGGCGTGGCGCCGGAGGTTTACCGGTCCGCGCGCGCCCGCCGGCTGCGGGCGGTCGACGCCACCTGCCCGCTCGTCACCAAGGTCCACCTCGAGGCCCGCCGGTTCGCCCGCGAGGGATACCACATCGTGCTGATCGGCCACGAGGGGCACGAGGAGGTCGTCGGCACGATGGGCGAAGCGCCGGCTTCCATCACGCTCATCGGCGCCCCCGAGGAGGCCGAGCGCCTCGAGCTGCCCGCCTCCGCTCGCGTCGCCTACCTGTCGCAGACCACGCTCTCGGTGGACGAGACGAACGAGGTGATCGAGGTCCTGCGCCGCAGGTTCCCGGCGATCGCCGGCCCCCGGGGCGAGGACATCTGCTACGCGACCCAGAACCGGCAGCAGGCCGTCAAGGCGCTTGCATCGCGCGCGGATCTCGTGCTCGTGATCGGCTCGGTGAACTCCTCGAATTCGCGCCGGCTGGCGGAGGTCGCCCGGGCGCGCGGGGCGCGGGCCCATCTCGTGGACGACGAGACGCAGATCGACCCGGCCTGGCTCGAGGGGGTCACCCTCGTGGGGATCACCTCGGGGGCATCGGCGCCGGAGCGGCTCGTCGAGCGCGTGCTCGGGTGGTTTCGCGCGCGCGGAGTCTCGGGCGTCGAGGAGGTGCGGGTCGTCGAGGAGGACGTGCACTTCGCGCTTCCCCGCGAGCTGCCCGAGGGGGCTTCCGCGCGCGGGCCCGGGGGTTGACCGCCGGGTCGCGCTCCGGTCTCCCCGCGAGAGCCGTTGACATCACGACATCAACCGTTCTGAAGAAAGAGTCCATGGGACTCGTTCGGCAGGGCCGCGAGTCCCGAAGGTTGAGGGCCATGAGACCCTGTCCCCCCGCATTCGGCCAAGGTAGAGCCGAGAAGCGCCCGCGAGGGGAGGTGAGGGCGAATTCGGGGACGCGGGGTTCTGCGAGAGGGGGGGGAACATGACCAGAACGAGAACAGCGCTGGCGCTCGCGATTTGGAGTCTTGGCCCTCTTCGGACTCCTGCCGGTGCCCCCGGCTCTTGCAGCCAACTGCAGCGGCGCGAACTGTTACGCGGTCGGCTACACGCTCTCGGGCGGCACGAACTGGGGTGGCGGCAGCGCCCGCTGGGATACTCGGAGCTACACGGCCCCGGACTGGGCCAGCGGCGGGTTCGCGTCCGAGGTCATCTGGGTCCTGACACGCAGTGGCGATTCGTGCCCGGTCGAGGGAGGTTACGCCGGGGTCGAGGAAGGTTACACGCACGGGTGGCAGGGCCAGAACATCCGGACGCTCTACTGGGTCGATGGATGTCCGTATACAGAGTACCGAATCACCGCATATTCGGCGGGGAGCGTCGGCAGCCTGCACGTCTACACGATCCAACAGCACACGTCTACTGCCTACCGCGTGTACTTCGACTACAACTACGTCGCCCAGGCCTCCGAGACGCCCTGGACACGGGAGGTGGAGGTGGGTCTGGAGGCAACGGATCAGGGAGCCACCTTCCCCACGACGACGGACGACGCGCTCCAGTACCGCGACTCCGGTTGCTGCACAGGTCACTGGCATTCATGGCCGAACGGCTACACGTACGAGAATCGGCCCCCGTACGACTGGACCTGGATCACGAACTACACCAAGGGCCGTAACGGCCGCTGCGGATGCTGAAGGAGGTGGAGTAAGCATGAGACGTCGCGGACGAATCATTCTAGTGGCGGCGATCGTGGCCGCAGCGCTCGGCGCAGGTGGCGCCGCGGTCGTAATCGCGGGCGGGGGCGGCGGGGACAACAACTTCGCCGTCTTCAACGATGATGATCCACCGGCTCAGCGACATGCCGTTGGCTCAGCAAGCGATGCCAGCGCTGCCCAGACTGACAACCAGGCGGCGGGTGGCGGCGCCTATGTGGGTAGCAACGCGGCAAGGAATGCCGCATTGGCGGCCGCCAGGGCACATGGCGAATCCGCGGCGAGAGTCGTTAGGAATGACTTCGTGACGTACGGGGAAGCCCGGAAGCTGAGCGGGAGGGACGGTCTCAACGCGAGCATGGGGGACGACCGCGAGGTGTACTTCGTGGTCATGGAGGGGAAGTTTACCTTCAACCGTGGACCCCGCGGGGTACCGAGTCGCGCGGGCACTCGCGTATACGTCATCATCGACGCCCCCACCGGGGACATCATGGAATTCGGCGAACTTGTGTAAGTGGCCTTTCGCACTTTCTGCGGCTCCGGTCACATGAGCTGACACCCTCTACGCTGCGCGGGCGAGTGCTTCGATGAGGGCGTTCGCCATTTCGGAGTGAGCTGCAGCCGATCAGAGGATGCGAAAATGCGTCTGCGCCAGAGGACACATCGCAGCGCGGCCAGGGCGTCAGCGAATGATGGCGTTCGCTTGGATGGATACCAGGGGAGGCTCGGCCAGGAGGGTTTGGTCCCCTGCGTGGTGAGATACCACAGCCACACGGCGGCGTAGATCCACAGCGACAGCGCCGCCGCGCGCTCCGGTCCCTTCCCCTTCCACGACTGGGGGGTGGCCGCCGAGGGACTGCTTGACGGCGCGGAAGGTGTCCTCGATGGACCAGCGCCCGGCGTAGTGAGCGGCAACCCAGGCGGGCGCGGCGTCTACGTCGGTGGTGAAGAAGAAGTCGTCGGGCGAAGAGCGCGGCGCGCAGCCAAACGGGACCTCGGCGCGTGCGTCCCGACTTGCGCTTGCCCGCCGACTCGTTGTTGCCGGGGCATACGGCGGCCCAGGAGGCGAGGTGGTGCTCCGAGGGGAAGTGGGACATGTCGATCCCAATCTCGGCGACGAGCACCTCGGCCATGCGCTTGTCGATGCCGGGGATCGTATCGCGCAGCTCAACCGCCTTGGCGAAAGGGATCATCACCCGATCGATCTCGGCCGAGAGGGAATCGATGATCTCCTCGATGTGGTCGATGTGGGCCAGGATGTGGCCGACCACGAGCGCGTGATGAGCGCGGAAGCGTCCCTCGATCGCCTCTTTGAGCTCGGGAAGATCTGTCACCCCCTGGGGTAGCGCCAGCCCCGCTCGATCCTTCCGGGGATCCTTGCAGAGGTCTCGGGGAAATGGCAACAGGCGGGTTGGCACGCGCCGGCCAAGACCGGCCACGGCGAGAGCCCTGGGCACGGGGCGCCGACGGACTGTCCCGCGACAGCTCGGTGGCGGGCCGAGCAGGGCATGACCGACCCCTCGGTGGCGAATTCCCTCACCCCGGGAACATCTGCCGGCGATGCAACCAATGGAGGACAACGGTGGTGGGCCAACTCGGATGGTTGACATCACGACATCAATGACTCTATGCTTTGATGTCATGCGCACGACTCTCACTCTGGCCGATGACGTTGCTTCCATGCTCGCGCGAGCGCGAAGCCGGTTCGGGGGAAGCCTCAAGGCCGTCGTGAACGACGCGCTTCGCCGAGGCCTCGCCGAGATCCTGGAGGACAAGCCGGTCTCGCGGGAGTTTCGGACCCGAGCCGTCGCTCTGAGGCCCCGCGTCCAGGACGTCGACGACGTGGCCGAGGTGCTGGCCGCGGCCGAGGGCGAGGCGTTCTCCTGATCCTCGTCGATGCCAACGTCCTCGTGTACGCGCACGTGCGCGGGTTCGAGCAGCACGGGCGCGCACGCGGCTGGCTCGACGACTCCCTCACGCGCGAGGGCCGGGTCGGCCTCCCGTGGCAGTCGCTCGTCGCCTTCGTGCGTCTCGTGACCAACCCACGCGTGTTCGGGCGGCCCGAGTCCACCGCCGCGGCATGGCGGCAAGTGGAGCGGTGGCTCGAGGCCGAGCCGGCCTGGGTTCCGGTGCCCACCGAGCGGCACCGCGAGATCCTCGGCCGCCTCTTGCACGAGACCGACGCGCGCGGAAACGTGGTGCACGATGCCCACCTCGCCGCGCTCGCCCTCGAGCACGGGCTCACCGTCGCCTCGACCGACGGCGACTTCGCTCGCTTCCGCGGTGTGCGATGGGTCGACCCGCTCCGGCACGACGGCGGAGCGCGGGCGTAGCGCGGATCGCAGGTGCCGCCGCGGCGACGGTTTACGGAAGGAGCGTGAGCGAGCGCGCGTGCGACGGCCGGACCACCGAGAAGTGGCTGGGGTCGTCCCGATCCAGCGCCGCCAGGAGAGGACCCGTGTCGCAGCCGAGAGCCATCTACCGCGGCGCCTCCGCCACCGGATCGCCCGTCAGCGCGGCAGCCCTCGCCGCGCGGCCTCGCCTGCCAGCGTCCCCAGGTCCTCCTCGGACGCCGAGATCGTCGTCCGGCGGGTCTTCGCCATGGCATCTCCCCTCAGGCATCGCGCATCAGAATCTCGTGATAATGGTACTGGTCATGGCCGACGCCGTTCACCGCGTGGGAGGCTGTCTGGAACAGGGGACGGTGTCGCCGCGATCAGGCGGGCGCGGCGACCCGGAGCGGGAGCGACTTCATGTGCTGGTTGTTCATGAGGATCTCGACCGAGTAGTCGCCGGCGCGCTCGAACCGCATGCTCTGCATGTTGATAACCAGGTTCACCCCCAGCTCCCGGCCGGACATCGGGGTTCCCTGAGGCTCCAGCAGCCCCTCGATTTTCGCCAGCTCTCCGCCGTCGCAGTCCATCAGGCGGACCTCGAGGGAATGGGGGCGCCCGGTCTCGGTCGGGTGCACGAGGAAGCGCATCAGCAGGGCGAGGTGAGGGTGCACCACGGGGAAACCGCGCGCGTGGACCTGATCGACGCCTCCGCCGAGCACGTAGAACTTGCGCCCGGGCTCCGCGTCGGCGGCGTCCGCGAGGAAGGCGAAATCGAGCGTCGGCATGACGGACCGATTCTAGTCGGGTAGCCTCCCGAGGGGAGGGGGAGGTCGCTATGCCCGAGGTCAAAGTCCGCGCGCTCGAGATCCACTACGAGGAAACCGGATCTGGAGATCCGGTCGTGCTCGTCAACGGAACCGGGGAGAGCGGCGCGACCTGGATCG
Source organism: Acidobacteriota bacterium (assembly GCA_016208485.1). GTDB lineage: Bacteria > Actinomycetota > AC-67 > AC-67 > AC-67 > JACQXY01. The sequence goes on from JACQXY010000005.1 coordinate 17,774, forward strand.
GCCAGACGATGGACCTCGGCGAGCGCTACCGCTGCGTCACGCCGGACAACCGGGACGTCGGCCGGTCGAGCTACGTCTCGGATCCCTATGCGCCGGCCGACATGGCCGCCGACATCGCCGGCTTGATCGAGCGGCTGGACCTCGGTCCTTCGCACGTGATCGGGTATTCGCTCGGCGGCGCGGTCGTCCAGGAGCTGGCGGTCGCGCGCCCCGACCTCGTGCGCTCGCTCGTGCTGCTCTCCACCTGGCCGGCCTCCGACGGTTGGTTCCGGGCCGAGATGGAGAGCTGGAGGGAGCTGGCCCGGCGCTTCTCCTCGACCGACGGCTCCCGCTGGGCGGACGAGGAGGGGTTCCTGCGCGCGCTCTTTCCCCGGGTGTTCGCCCCCGGGACCTACGAGACCCCGGGGCTCATCGACGGCTTCCTCACCTTCGCGCTCGCGGAAGAGCCGGCGCAGCGCCCGGAGGGGTTCATCCGCCAGTGCGCCGCCGACATCGCGCACGACGCCGGCGCGCGGCTCGCCGGCGTGCGCGCGCCCTCGCTCGTGATCGTCGGCGACCAGGACATCTGCACGCCGCCGCGCTACTCGCGCGCGCTCGCGGAGCTGATCCCCGGCGCGCGCTCGGTCGTGATCCCGGATGCGGCCCACTGCGCGCTCTTCGAGCGGCCCGACCTGGTGAACGCGGCGATCATGGAGTTCCTGGCGGCGTCCTGATCCGCGCGCCGGGGACCCTCATTTCGGGGACGGGGAGCCCGCCCTCTATGCTTTGGGGATCCGACCGGAGGAGGGCGCGATGCGGGCGATCCTGTTCGACGACGTTGGGAAGATCTCGATCGGCGATTACCCGGAGCCTCAGATCCAGGAGCCGGACGACGCGATCGTGAAGGTGACGACCGCGGCGATCTGCGGCTCGGACCTGCACCTGCTCCACGGGCGGATCCCGGGGATGCGTCCGGGCAGCGTCATCGGCCATGAATACGTCGGCATCGTGAGCGCCGTCGGCCCGGAGACCAAGAGGTTCAAGGTGGGGGACCGCGTGGTCGGGGCGTTCCCGATCGTCTGCGGCGCCTGCTGGTTCTGCCAGCGCGGGGAGTTCAACAACTGCTCGGACCTTCGGGTGCTCGGCTACGGGATGTTCGTCGGGGATCTGGACGGCTCGCAGGCCGAGTACGTGCGCGTCCCGCTCGCCGACTGGAACCTCCACGCGATCGACCCGTCGCTCAGCGATGAGCAGGCGATCTTCGCGGGCGACATCATGACGACCGGGGCCTACATCGCGGCGCGCGCCGGGATCCAGGAGGGCGATGTGGTCGCGATCACCGGCGCGGGGCCGGTCGGGCTCTTCGCGCTGATGGCGGCGCGCACCTACAAGCCGGCCGCGATCTACATGGTCGACATGGCCGAGGACAGGCTCGCCTTCGCCGAGCGCCTCGGCGCGATCCCGGTGAACTCGACCAAGGTGAACCCGGTGATCGAGCTCCAGAGCCGGACCGACGACCGCGGGGCCGACATCTGCATCGAGTGCGTCGGCGCGCCGCCGGCCTTCGACACCTGTTTGCAGGCGGTGCGCGCGGGGGGGACCGTGGCCGTGATCGGGGTCTACTCCGAGCTGGAGCATCCGATCCTGCTAGGCGAGCTGTGGCGCCGCGGGATCACGATCATCTTCGGCGGATCCTGCAACGTGCAAGGCCACTGGAGCCGCGCGCTCGAGCAGGTGAAGCAGGGCGCGATCGACCCGACCGTTGTGATCACCCACACGCTCCCGCTCGAGGAAGGGCTGAAGGGGTACGAGCTGTTCGAGCGCCGCGAGGCCCTGAAGGTGATCCTCAAGCCGTAGTCGGCGCCGCGCCACGTCTCGGCTTCGGCCCTTCGGGGGTGTCCTCGACCTGCACGCCGAGTTCCGCGAGGCGGCGCCGGATGCCGTCGGCCTCGGCCCAGTCCCGGCGGAGACGCGCCTCCTCGCGCCGAGCGACCAGCTCGAGCGCCTCGGCCGGGATCGGCGGGGACGCGTCGGCGTCCCGGGCGAGATCGAGCCCGAGGACGGCGTCCCAGCGCGCGAGCAGCGCCGCTTTGTCGCCCGGGCCGAGATCGGCGCTCGCGACGACCTCGGACACGAGCGCGATGGTCGCCGGAGTGTCCAGGTCGCCGGCGATGAGCGCTCGGAACCGGTCCTCGTAGGCCGCGGCCGCATGGGAAGGGCTCGCGAGAGGCGCGCCCGTCCAACCCGCGACCAGCCGGCGCCAGCGTGTCAGCGCGCGCTCCGCGGCGCCGAGCGCGTCCATCGTGAAGTTCATTTGCGCGCGGTAGCGGCACTGCAGGAAGAGCAGGCGCACCGCGAGCGGCTCGCCGTGGCCGCGCGCCGCGAGATCCCGCAGGTCGTAGAAGTTCCCCGCACTCTTGGACATCTTGCGCCCCTCGGCGAGGAGGTGCTCGCCGTGCAGCCAGTGGCGCACGACCCGGTGGCCGGTGGCCCCCTCCGACTGGGCGATCTCGTCCTCGTGGTGCGGGAAGATGTTGTCGACGCCTCCGGTGTGGAGGTCGAACGACTCTCCGAGAAGCGCCATCGACATCGCCGAGCACTCGATGTGCCATCCGGGATAGCCCTCTCCCCATGGGGACGGGAAGCGGATCGCGCGGTCCGGCCCGGCGCGCATCCAGAGCACGAAGTCGGCGTGGTGCCGCTTGTTCGGGTCGGCGATCTCCTTGCGGTGGTCCGGGCGCAGGCGATCGATGGTGTTCCCCGACAGCCGCCCGTATCCGGGGAAGGACCGCACGTCGAAGTAGACGGTCCCGTCGCGCTCGTAGGCGTGCCCGCGCTCGAGCAGGCGCGCGACGAGCTTGATCATCTGCGGGACGTACTCGGAGGCTCTCGGGTAGTCCGCGGCCGGACGGATGTTCATCGCGCGCACGTCCTCGAGGAAGGCCGCCGTGTAGTAGTCGGCGATCTCCTTGGGGCTCCGGTTCTCGATGCCGGCCGCGACGAGCATCTTGTCCTCGCCACGGTCGAAGAGCTCGTCGGTCATGTGCCCGACGTCGGTGATGTTCTGGACCTGGCGGACCTCGACGCCGGCGTACTCGAAGGCCCGCCGGACGAGGTCGGCCATGAGGAAGGTCCGCAGGTTGCCGATGTGGGCGTAGCGGTAGACGGTCGGGCCGCAGGTGTACATCGTCAGGGTGCGCGCGTCGGCCGGGCGCACGCCGGTCACCGCGCGCGCCATGGTGTCGTAGACCGCGATCACGGTTCGGGGTCCGGGTACGGCCGGGGGGGAACGGGCCGACGGGGCGGCGCGACCAGGCGGGACGCGATGACCTTGTCTCGAGGGACGACCACGAGACGGCCGCGCCGGTCGCGAACGCTGAAGGAGTCGTCGTCGCAGGCTTCCAAGACGCCCACCGCCTCGGCGGGCCGGCTTTCCGCGTCGGCGTAGCGCAGCGTCACCCTGCGGCCGGTGTGCTCGCACCCGACCTCGCGCGCGAATCGGTACCTCATCGAAAGGTCGTTTGGCCCACAATGCGTGCTTTCCGGCGAGGCCCCGCCGGATTTCGACCCTGGGCCGTGAACCTCACACCCCCTGGGGCAGTTTAACTCTTCGATGGAACCGCTGATCGAGAGATGCGCGCCGGGTGCGGACGGCGCATTCATCGGTTCCGCCGGGGCGCGGGGCGGGGCGCGGGGCGGAACGGCGGACGGGGAGATCGAACGGCTCGCTTCCGCGGCGCAAGTTGGGGCGCCACGGGCCTTCGACGAGTTGGTGCGGCGCCTTCGGCCGAGGATCACCGGGTTCGCCATCCGAGTCCTCGGCGACCGCTCTCTCGCGGAGGATGCAGCCCAGGAGACCTTCGTCCGCCTGTTCCGCTTCCTGCCCCGGTACCGGCCGGTCCCGGGACGCCGCGACGGGTTCACCGCGTGGTGCTTCCAGATCGCCCACAACGCCTGTCTGGACGTCGCCGGTCGCGAGAGGCGCGCGGCGCGCGCGCTCGAAGCGCCGCCGCGGGCTCCGGCCGACCCGATCGAGAGGGCCGACGTTCGCCGCGCGATCGAGGAGGCGCTTGCGCGCCTTCCGGAGCCGCTCCTTAGGACGTTCCTGCTCCGGCAGCAAGGGCTCACGTACGAGGACGTCGCGAAGGTGCTCGCGGTGCCGGTCGGCACCGTGCGGTCGCGGCTGCACGAGGCGCGGATGCGGCTCAGGGAGATGCTGTCGCGTTCCCTGGAGGAGTATCGCGAGGGGGGAGATCGATGAACGAGTGCGAGCGGATCTCGGAGGCGCTGTCGGCCTACCTGGACGGAGAGGAAGGCGAGGCGGAGGCGGGTCTCGTGCGCGCTCACCTCGAGTCGTGCGCGGGCTGCCGCGCGACCCTCGCCGACTGGCAGGCGATCGACCGGTACGCCGTCTCGGTGGCCGGCGGGCCGCCGCCGGCGCGCGTCTCGCGGCGGCGGCTCGCGCCGGTCCTTGCCGCGGCCGCGGTCCTTGCGCTCGCGAGTGCGTCGAGCGTGTTCGCCGCGCTCCGTCCGGCTCCGGCCCCGCCCGTCGCGCGCCGGGCTGTTCCCGCGGTGGCGCGCGCGGGGTCCGCCCCCGCGCCGGTCGCGGTCGCAAGCGAGCCCTCGGAGCGCCCGACGCCGGAGCCGAGCGAGATGCCCACGGCGAAGCCGACGCGTGAGCCGAAGGAGCATCCGCAATTCACGCGCGCCTCGGACCGAGAGCTGATGCTCGTTGCCGGGGTGGAGCGCTCCTGGTACCGGGCCGGTGAGGACGTCCGGGTGATGGTCGGGCTGGTGAACCTGACCGACCGTCCGGTCGAGTTCACGGCGGCCGCGGAGTCCCCGATCGACGTGGTCCTGCGCGACGGCGACGGCAAGGAGGTCTGGCGGCGCTCAGCCGCGGAGGGATGGAGCGGCAACACCACGCGCCGAACCCTCGCCCCGCGCGAGTCGGTGAAGGAGGCGGTGTCGTTTGCCGCTCCGGCTCCCGGCGCCTATCTCCTGTCGGCCGAGTGCCTCTGCCTCCGGGGAGATGTGTGGACCCGCGGGGGCGAGAGGGGCTCGGCGGACGACACGACCATCTCGACCGGGAAGGATCGCCCCACCGGGCGTCCCCTCGTGACCCCCCCAATCAAGCTCGCGGTCCGGCCGTAGCGGCCCCCCGGCGCGGCCGGGCGCTCCGATAGGCACGGGACGGCGGCCCTGTCGTAGAATGCTCGGGACCGGAACCAAGTCTCGAGGAGGCCGTGCCGTGACGTATGTGATCGTCGAGCCGTGCATCGACGTCAAGGACAAGGCGTGTGTTGAGGAGTGCCCAGTCGACTGCATCTACGAGGCCCCCAGGATGCTCTACATCCAGCCCGACGAGTGCGTCGACTGCGGGGCGTGTGAGCCCGCCTGCCCGGTGGAGGCGATCTTCTACGAGGACGACACGCCTGACAACTGGAAGCAGTTCATCGCCGTGAACGCGGAGTTCTTCAAGGAGCTCGGCTCGCCGGGAGGCGCCGCGAAGGTGGGGCCGCTGCCGACCGATCATCCCGTGGTCGCCGGCTGGGCCGCGAGCGCGTAGGCGAGGCATCAAGCGCGAGGCCGGGGGTCTTCCCCGGCCTCGTTTGTTCTTGGCGGGAGCGCGGACCGCCCTGCCCGAGAGACCGCCGGTTGGGGGACCGAAGTCTGCGATGACACGGGCGCCGCCCCTTCGTGGGCGCTACGCCACGTCTGCCGGCCGCAGAACGCGACATCGGAGCCCGGCAACGCGTGCGAGCCGTTCGTCGGCGGTGACGAGTTCGGAACCGAGGTGCTCGGCAAGCGACACGGTCCAGGCGTCGTAGACCGTCACGCGCTCCCGCAGCTCCCAGATCCGATCCAAGAACGGATCGATTGGATAGAGGGTCTTGCGCATCGACCGGACTGCCTCCAACGCGGCCCGCGCCGGCCCGGGGTCCAGCTCACGCCTCAACGAGAGCGCGCGCAGCGCGGAAACGACCTCCGCGGTGAGCACCTCGGGCGCCTGCAAGACCTCGACGTCGCGCAACGCACGGCGGGCGGCGTCGCCGGCCTTGCCCGAAACCGCGAGCGCGTCCACGACGACTGACGCGTCGAAGACCACCGTCAATGTGCCCTGCGATCGGCGTGCACGATCCGCGCCGACGATCGTTTGGCGAACCCGCGCCTGCCTTCGACGCGGAGACGTTCCGCGGTTTCGGCGGCGACCTCGGCGGGGGTCCGCAACATCGCATTGCGGGTGAGTTCCGCCCGCAGGTACTCCTGGAGACTCATTCCGGCCGCCGCGGCGCGCTCCCGGTACGCGCGATGGACCTCCTCGGGGACACCTCGGATCTGGATCGTGGTCATGCATGCATACTAGCGCGTCGCGCGCTGATCTGCCTGCAAGCCTCGGCTCGCGCTACCCGAGGGTGTCCGCCGCCGCGCCTTCCGTCGGGTGCTACAAGAGATGCTCGCGGATCGCTCGGTTTACCGCGTCCGGTTGCTCCATGGGTGCGAGGTGGCCGGCCCCGGGGATCTTGACGAAGCGGCATCCTGGGATCCGAGCTGCCGCGGCGCGCGCGGCCTCGGGCGCCATGAGCTGGTCGGCGGCGCCTGCGATCCAGAGCGCCGGGACCGAGATCGTCGGGAGGTCTTCGGTCGAGTCGGGGCGATCCCGCATCGCGAGCGCGTCGGATGCCGCGACTTCGTCGGGGGTGCGGAGGAACATCCGGTGGACGCTCTCCCGGACCTCCTCGGAGGGGCTCGGTCCGAACATCTTCGACTCGAGCTCGGCCCAGAGCGCCTCGGTTCCCCGCTCGCGGGCCAGGGCCGCGGCCCGGGCGCGTCCCTCCTTCCCCTCTGGCGAGTCGGCCTCCGCCTTCGTGCATGCAAGGGTGAGGGAGTTGACGCGCCGCGGGTGGCGCCGCCAGAGCGCGAAGGCGACGTAGCCGCCCATGGAGAGCGCCCCGACGTGGGCCGACTCGACCCCGATGGAGTCGAGGGTGGCGGCCAGGTCGTCGGCGAACAGGTCCATCGAGTAGTCGCGCGGCCCGGAGTCGCTCGAGCGCCCGTGGCCCCGCAGGTCGACGGCCACGACTCGGAAGGCGTCGGACAGGCCGGACAACTGGGCTTTCCACATCGTCCGATCGAGCGGGAACCCGTGGACGAGCAGCAGCGCCGGGCCGGAGCCCCACTCCTCGAACGAGAGCGCGACCGGCTTCGTCAGGCTTGCTCCTTGGGCGGTGCGTCCGGGCCGGCGCTCGCCCCGGCGGACGGCGGGGGAACGGCGCCCGGCGCGCGCGCGTCTCCCTCGAGCGAATCGACCGGCCAGCGCTCGCGCTGCTTGGCCGCCATCTTGCGCAGCAGCTTCATCACGCCCGGGTCCTCCGCCACGTCCTTGACCGAGATCCAACCGGCGTCTGAGATCTCCTTCAGCCACTCCGCCCCGCGCTCGGTGCGCACGATCGTGAGGGTCCAGCCCTGGAAGGCCCCGATGCCGCCGGTAGAGATGTCGGCGTGCTCGGCCGAGAAGTCGGGGCAGTGCGTGCAGCCCTCCCGCATGAACGGCTGGCACTCCTTGAGCGGGACGTCGATCTCCTCACCCGTCGACTTCCGCCAGATCTGGAACTTCCCCTTGATGTTCACCTTCGCGATGTCGTCCAGGGGGATCCCCAGATCGTTCTGGATCTTGCCGACCATCAGCCCCGGGTAGGTGAAGGACTTGGAGCAGAGCAGCCCGAGCGTGAGAGTGATCCGGCGGCGGTACTTGGCCACGCTGCGGGCGCTGAGCGTCCCGTTCATGGAGGTCTGGCAGCCCATCCCGACCAGGGCGAGGCTTTTCAGCCCGCGCTTCTCGGCTTCTTTCATCGCGAGGGCGTTCGCGGCGTAGGTGTAGCGGGAGCCGGCCGAGGCCAGCACCTCCTCGCGGTTCGTCGCTACCCACGGCTCGCAGTCCCACAGGGGGTCCTTCGACACGTGGGACGTGAGCGCGCCGTCGATCTTGCCGTGCTCCAGGCCCCACACGAGGAGGGTGGACACCAGGCCGCCGTCCTGGCCGACCGCCTGGATCGCGGGGTCGTTCGCGCGCGTGAGCACGACCTCGCGGGCGATCCCGAAGACCTCCTCGGGGAGGCGGGTGCGCCCGAAGAGCGCCGTGTCGGATTCAACCTCCCAGAGGCGGAACCGGGGGCAGGCTTTGGCGCAGATGTCGCAGCCGCGCTCGCCGTGCATGCAGTTATCGAAGGCCGTGGACTCCTCGACGTTGTAGGGGTGGTACTGGGGGTGCTCGTATTCGAGGACGTCTCGGGGGCAGGTCATGACGCATGCGGCGCAGCCGGTGCAGAGGCCGGTGGAGACGACCTCATAGTAGAGTTCCTTCCACTGTCCGTACTGACGTTCGGTGTCCGTGGTCACGGTGAATTCCTCCGTTTCGCTCCGAGGGACCTATCCTACCCTCGGCCATGGGCCCTCTTCGATTCGGACTGCACTCCGGGCAGCACCGAGTGTCCCACGCCGAGCTGCGAGATCTCTGGCGCTGGGCGGCTGGGGCGGGGTTCGACGCCTGCTATCTGTTCGACCACTTCCGGCCGCTCTACTCCGACGCCCCGGGGTTCCTACCCGAGGAGGCCGACGTCCCGGAGGGCCCCTGCCTCGAGGGCTTCCTCACGCTGGCGGCGCTCGCGCGCGAGGTGGAGGAGGTCTCGGTCGGGTTGATGGTCGCCGGCGTCGGGTACCGGACCGTTGCGCTGGTCGGCCACATGGCCGCGACGCTCCAGCAGGCCGCGGCCGGCCGGCTCGAGATCGGCCTGGGCGCGGGGTGGTTCGAACCGGAGCACTGGGCGTACGGCTACGACTTCATGCCGGCGCGCGAGCGTCTGGCGCGCCTCGAGGGCGCTCTCGAGGCGGTCGTTGCGTGGTGGGGCGGCGAGGCCGCGACGGTTCCGGCGCTCGGGCTTCGCGAGCTGCCGGTGCTGCCGCTCCGGCCGGTTCCGCGCCTGTGGGTCGCCGGGACGGGCGAGCGGGTGATCCTGCGGCTCGCCGCGCGCTTCGCCGACTCCTGGAACGCCATGTTCCTGACCCCGGATGAGTTCGCCGGCAAGGTCGAGGCGCTCGCCGGGCACTGCGAGCGCATCGGGCGGCCGATGCAGAGGATCGAGCGGTCGATCGCGCTCAGGGCCTTCTGCTCGCGCGACCGCACGCGCGCGCTGGCGCGCCTGGAGGGCCTCGCCGCGCTGCGCGGCCGCGACGCCGGGAGGGTGCGCGCGCGGAGCCTGGTCGGCACGCCGGCCGAGTGTGCCGACCAGGTCGCCCGCTACGCGGACTCGGGCGCGACCCACATCACGATCATGGTGCATCCCCCGTATGACTACGAGGAGCTTTCGTTGCTCGCGAGCGAGGTCTTGCCGCGGTTCCGTTGAGGCGCTCGGGCGGCTTGCGGCGACCGGTCCGGGGGGCGCCCCCGCCGGCGCTCCTTGCAGCCGGTAGCATCGCGGGTGTGGAGGAGCGCGCCGTCCCGGCCCGCTCCCTGGAGGACCGGCTCCGGGAGGCGCTCGGCGCCCGCCCGAAGCGCGTGTGGCACGATCCCACACAGCGCGCGGCGGCGGTCTTGCTCATGGTGTTCGAGCGCGCCGCCGGCCCCTGGATCGTCCTCACCAGGCGCACCGATACCGTGCGCCACCACAAGGGGGAGATCTCCTTCCCCGGCGGGATGCGCGACCCGGGGGACCCGGATCTCGCGGCCACCGCGCTCCGCGAGACCCGCGAGGAGCTGGGGCTCGACCCGTCGCTCGTTCGGATCGTCGGGGAGCTGGACGACCTGCCGACCTTCGTGACCGGCTACCTCGTCTCTCCGTACGTCGCCCTGATCCCCGAGGGGCAGGACTGGAATCCCAGCCCGGCGGAGATCGCCGACGTGCTCGAGCTGCCGCTGCACGAGCTGGCGCGCGTGGCGCGAAGCGAGGTGTGGAGGCGCGACGACATGGAGATCCCGATGCACGTCTTCGAGCTGGACGGCCACTTCATCTGGGGACTCACTGCGAGGATCCTCAGGCAGTTCCTCGACGTGGCGGGGGAGGCGCTCGGGCTGTGACGGGGGCAGGCCCCCCCGCGGTGATCGCGGGGGGGCCTGCGGCCACGCGTCAACAGCACGACGGGATGGCTTCGGGGGGGAACCACTCGTCGGTAGTCCAGGCGAGCCACCGGGTCCAGCTCTGGGGCACGTCGACCTCGAAGCGGTTACCGGCCTGCTCGCTGTAGCTGTAGTTCCAGAACTTCCAGTTGTACGCGGCGACCCGGGCGTCGTCGTCCTCGTGGACGTGCGGACCCCCCCAGCAGGCGCTCCCGTCCTTCTTCAGGGTTCCGAGGGCCTGGTCGTTCAGCCGGCCCCACAGCCCGCCGTTGGAGAAGCCCAGCACGAAGCCGCTGAGGCTGGGGTCCTTCTCGACGTGCTGGTAGACCATCTCCCCGACGACGGCCCCCGTCGCGACCGCCGTTATGGTAGCGCGGAGGTAGGTCGCGCAGCCGGAGGTCCCCGATGTCAGCCGGACCAGCGCCCCCGGCCAGGTGATGTCGCCGGTCTCCAGATAGCCGAAGGCCCGGAAGTACGCGGGATCGCCGACCGCGCCCGATCCGTCGTTCCAGTCGAGCGCCGAACAGGTGGCCCAGCCGTACTCGCTGGGCACGCAGTCGCGGTTCCGGTTCGGGTCCCCGCTCAGCGTGGAGGCGTGCCAGTCCCCGGTGAGCTTGGCGGTGTCGGAATGGGCGCTCGAGTTCACGGGCCGCGCCGGGGGCAGGAACCACAGCTCCCAGGTGTCCTCGGCGGCGGCCGACGGCTGCGGCGCGAGCACGCCCAAGACCCAGCCGAACAACATCGCAACGGCGAGCGCGCGCTTCATCGCACTCCCTCCGCGATCTCAAGGAGCTGCTCGAAGGGGAGGTCGGAGGTCGCAAGGTGCAGGATGGTCGCGAACGGATCGAGCTCGTCGTCCTCGATGATGAGGATCTCGCTCGGCCCGAACCCGCTCGCGGCGTCGATCGGCCGGACGAAGACGGCGGGCTTGCCGCCCACTACCCCCGCGCCGACGCGGTCGGAGGCGGCCTCGATCGGGAATGCGCGCCGGTCCCAGGTCGAGCGGTCGATGCGGACGACGCTCTCCCCGAACGACGTGCGGACGGGGTAGCTCACCGCGACCGACCTGGCGGTGCCGTCGCACACGATGCGCTCGGGGTCGCTCGGCGAGCCCGCCCCGGGAGGGGAATATGTGAGCGTGAAGTCGAGCGTGGTCGGCCGGTCGCCGGCCGCCTCGTCCGGCGTGCAATCGAAGGACCGCGAGGCGCTGCCGGTCCCGTCGGCCTCGAGGGTCGGCCCCGGCGCGATTCGCCAGCCGTGGATGATCCCGTCGAAGTCCGGCTTGCGCGAGTCGGCCTGGAGCAGGGCGAGCTGGACCTCTCCCCGGAGGGGAGGCCGGGTCGCGCCGCGGCCCGAGGTCCCCTCCCGCGCGCCCGAGTTCACGATTCGAAACGCGGCGAACGATCCGAGCCCGACGGCGAGCGCCGCCGCGCCGATCAGCAGGCCGCGCGCGGCCGAGAAGCGGTGTCGCATGTGATCCCCCCTTCGTCCCTTGCGCGCCGGGCGGCGCGCAAGGGGAACCTACGTCACCCCCGCGCCGATGTGAAGGATGGGAAGACCCGGCGAGTCGGCGCGATCAGGAAGTGACGGGCAGCGTCAGCATCGTCCCCGCGAGAATGTCGGTTACGACCGGCTCGGTATCGGGTTTGAAGGTCGGGAAATCGGTCGAGGAGAGCGTCAGCACGAGCGAGTGCCCGGCCGGAAAGACGTGCGAGTTCGGCCACAGGCGCACCGTCGCGTTCCCGGAGCTCGGGTCGAAGGAAGAGCAACCCTTGTTGACGAGCATCGCGCTGCCGTCCGGAGCCACGTCCCAGACCTTCGCGTCGATCTGAAGCACGCGCAGGGCGCTGGTCGAGAACTGGGTCTCGACGACCGGGGCCCCGGTCACCTCCATGTCCGAGTTGAGCGCGCGGGCGAACCGGATCGTGTCGAGCGGGTTCGCTCCCTCGGGGACGGCGCGAACCACATCACCGATCCCCGGCGCCATGCCCCCAGCCTGCCCGGCGAGGATGGGGTCGTTCGCCACGTTGGCGCTCGCGACGTCGTTCACGATCAGCCCGACCGAGCCGCCGGAATCGGGGGCATCGCCGAGCGAGCCGTCCGCGCGCGGGTAGAGGGGCAGCGGAGTCGCCTCGGGGAGCGGCCAGGCGTCCGCGGTCTTGTGCACCCAGTCGCCCGGGCGCCCGGGAGCGGTGCGCTGCCAGTAGTCCACCTTCGGGCCGGTCGTGAAGCCGTGGTCCTCGCCGAGCAGGAACTGCTCGAACCACGCGAGGATCGCGGCTTCCTTGCCCGCCTCGTCGGCCGCGAAGTTAGGCTCGTTGGCGTGCCCTCCGCTTGCGAACCAGTAGTGGACCGGCACGCCGGCCGCCTGGAGCGGCCCGAGGATCATCTCGGGATGGTCGCCGGGGAAGAGCTGATCCTCCCACGACTGGGTCCAGAACACCGGGACCTTCCGGTCGATCAGCGACTGGAGGTAGGTCACCGGCGAGCGCGATCTGAGGTCCTCGGTGGTGGACGGGAGAACCCCGAGCGGGACGTCCTCGGTGTCGGTGTAGAGGGTCGCCCCCCAGCGCAGGGCGAGCGCGTCGTCGCTGCGCGAGGCCGACGCGGTGTAGGCGAGGGCGAAGATGCCCGTCGCGAAGGAGGCCTTGAAGCAGTCGCCGGGGTTCAGCGCGTGGTCGAGCGAGGCGAAGGTGTTTCCGGCCGCGACCGCCTTGACCCGGGCGTCGAACTCGGCCGGCAGAAGCGACTCGCCCCCGCCCTGCGAGTACCCGGAGACCCCGACGTTGTTCGTGTCGACCTTCGGCCACCCGGCGGCCACCCAGTCGAGCATCTCGGAAAAGTCCTTCGTCGTCCGGGGGCCGAAGAAGTCCCAGATGCCCTCGGAGTTGCCGTGGCCGCGGTGGGAGTACATGAGGAGTGCGAACTTGCCGGTCTCGACCGCCTTCAGGCCGTAGGGCTGGTCGTCGGTGTTGTCCTTGTTGGAGCCGCCGCCGTGCTGGCGCACGATGAGCGGTACCGGGTTTTCAGCCGAGGCGCCGCCCGGCACGTACAGGGATGCCTCGAGCGAGACCCCGTCGCTCATCGTCACCGGTTCCGTATAAACGATGTAGCCCGCGGCGCGCGCCGGCGCTGCGGCCGCCGCGAGCAGCAGGCCGAGGAGCAGGACGGTGGCTCTGGTCTTCACGTTGGCCTCCCTTGGACGCGGCGCCGGCCCCGATCGGCGGTACTACCAACCGTATTCGCCCTGTGGCCTCCGGAATCCTGCCGCTGATACCCTCCGGGTGCCTCGACCCGGGAGGGCGGATGGAGTTCGGGATCCAGACCGGCCAGCAGCATCGCTCCTACGACGAGATCCTGTCGCTCTGGCGACTCGCCGAGCGGCTCGGGTACCGGTACGGGTGGCTCTACGACCACCTGGTCCCGGTCGGCGGCGACCTGGACGGCCAGGTCCACGAGGCGTGGACGCTGCTCGCCTCGCTCCTCGCGCGGACCGAGACGATCCGGGGCGGGGTCCTTGTCTCCTGCGTGATGTTCCGCCACCCCGCGGTTCTCGCGAAGGCCGCCGCGACGGTGGATCACGCCTCGGGCGGCAGGCTCGAGTTCGGGATCGGGGCCGGATGGAACGCCTGGGAAGCCGATCTCTACGGCGTCCCGTTCCCGCCGCTCCGCGAGCGGCTCGAGCGGCTCGACGAGGCGATCCAGGCGATCCGCACGATGTGGGATCCGTCGAAGAAGAACTTCGAAGGCCGTCACTACAAGGTGAGCGGCGCGCACTCGGCTCCGCTTCCCAGGCAGTCCCCTCACCCGCCGATCTGGGTCGGCGGCTTCGGCAAGCGGATTCCGGGTATCGTCGCGCGCCAAGCCGACGGCTGGAACGCGGTGTTCCTCTCGCTCGCCGAGTACCGGGAGCGCCTCGACCGGATGCGGCGAGCCTGCGAGGAGGCCGGGAGGGATCCCGCGACGCTCCGGCTGTCGTTCGGCCAGCGAGTGTCGGTCAACCGGGACGCGAAGGTCGCCGAGGAACGGGCGCGCCTGCAGTACGAGCGGCACGGAGTGCCGTTCGACGAGCAGATCCGCAAGCGCTTCATCTTCGGCGCCCCGTTGCAGGTGGTCGAGCAGGTGGCCGTCCTGCGCGACCTCGGCGTCGAGCAGTTCATCCTCTGGCACGAGCCTCCGTTCGACGCGGAGGCCGAGGATCAGCTCCGCGAGTTCGCGGAGACGGTCGTGCCGCTCCTTCGGTGACGAACAGGTTCCCGCTCGCCGAGCTGGTCCGGGGCGCCCGCGTCACTCAGGCGATCATCCTCGTCAACCTCCTGGTGTTCGGCGCGATGCTCGCGACCGGCTGCCAGTCGTGCCCCGATACCGCGCGCCGGTTCGGCGCCATCGTGGTCATCCAGGGCCGGATCGAGGGCTGGTGGCGCATTCTCACGTCGGGCTTCGTGCATTTCGGGTTCGCTCACGTCGCCGCGAACATGTTCGGGCTCGCGATCTTCGGTCCCGATCTGGAGCGCCGCCTCGGGCGCGCGCGGTTCCTCGCGCTCTACCTGGGCGCGGCCGTCCTGGGCGGGATCTTCACCGTGGAGTTCGGGAGAGATCGCTTCCTTCTTGCGGCCGGCGCTTCGGGAGGGGTCTTCGGGCTGGTCGGGGCCTGGATCGCGATGCTCGCGATGCGAGGCCTCGGTAGTGGCCAGGTGTTGCCGATGGTCGTGTACGCGGTGCTCGCGCTCGCCCAGGGCGCGACCGATCCGCGGATCGGAACCCTCGCCCACGTCGGCGGGCTCGCCGGTGGGTTCGCGCTCGGCCTCGCGCTGGGAGGATTCCGCCGTGATGGTCAGTGAGCGCCGAAACCGGTGCTGGACGCCTTCGGCTTCGACCGGGTCAGGATGACGTGGCTCACCTGGTGGTAGGGGAGCACCAGGGACAACGGCTCTTCGCCGTCGCTCGCGTCGACGCCGTCGAACTGGACGAAGGAGTCGCCCGCCTCCACGACCCGGTCGACGACGTACCCCCGGCCGGAGTGCAGGCGGACCTCTACCCGAACGTCGTCCCCGAGGCTGGCCCGAGCGCCGAACTCCCCCGCGCGCGCGCGGAGCGACTCGAAAAAGGTCTTGTCCATCCCACGCCAGCGTGCCAGGCTGTGGGCCGCAAGGCAAACACCGCGGGGGAGACGTCGATCGAGGGGGGGCGAGGCGCATGGCTGTCGGGAGTGCGGCCGAAGATCCGTCGGCGGGGCGCGCGGAGGGAGGGGAGCGCAGCGTCATGGCCCGAGCCGTGCGCGAGACGTTCCGAAAGCAGGTCGCGGATCTCCTGGAGAGCCGTGGTCTCGCCGGTTCCGCCGATCTCCGGGAATGCCAGCGGTGCGGGGAGCGGACGATCCTGCCCGGCCAGCCGGCGACCTTCGCCCGCGACCCCCGAACGCGCGCCGTCGTCTGCACCGCCTGCCGCGCCGAGCAGGACTTCGTCGGCCTCTTCGAGACCGACGACGAGATCGGCGGCGAGGGCTAGGGTCCAGGCCGCTCGGCGTCCCGTCCCCCCAGAAAAGTCGCTGTGAAAGACGGGGCTCCCTCGTGTGTCTCTAGGGTAGACCCGCCGCTGCCGCGAAAGCGGCAGACAGTGGAGGGGGCCGGCACCCGGCCCCCTTTGCTTTTCGGGGAAGCGTGGTCGCCTGGCTCCCCGCGGTCCCCGATGCGCGCGGCTTCTGCGCGCGTTCTGTCTGCTATATCCGATATACCAGATGGCTCGGTCGTCCTTCGCTTCGCCATATGCTGTTGCTCGGAGCTCCGGCACGGTCGATCCGGGGGGGTGGACCGGCGAACGGGAGGGGCGCGCGGGCGATGGAGGAACTGGAGGGGGCGCTCCGGCGGGCGATCTCAGGGGATCGGGAGGCGCTCGCGGCGCTCTACTCGGCGTTCTCGGGCCCCCTTCTGTCGTTCCTCACCACGCAGGTGCGGCGCCGGGAGGACGCCGAGGACCTCCTCGGCCAGGTTTTCATGGAGGCCGTGAGGGACCTCCCTCGTTTCCAGGGGGATTTGGGTGGGTTTCGAGGCTGGTTATTCCGGATCGCGGTGAATCGTGCCGTCGACCTCGCCCGGCGCCAAGCGCGGCGGCCGGAGAGGCCTCTCGAGGGGATGGAGCTGAGGCCGGGACCCGACGACCCGGAGGCCGAGGCGCTCGCTCGGGTGGAGCGAGCCAGGGTCCGCGCGGCCGTCGAGATGCTTCCTCCCGACCAGCGCCGGGTGATCGGGCTTCGCCTGGCGGCAGACCTCTCCTCGGCGGAGATCGCGGGGATCCTCGGCAAGACCCCGGGGGCGGTGAAGGCGCTGCAGTTCCGGGCCCTCTCCAACCTCGCTCGCATCTTGGGGGCCCCGGAGCGCCGGCGGGGCGCCGGGGCGCCCAGGGACCCCTCAGCCGCGTACCCCGACCGACGCCGGGGGCGCTTCTTTCGGTAGGTGGTGAGATCGAGGCATGGCGACCTGGATGAGGCGAAGGAAGGCCGAGGAGCTGGACCGGCTCCTGGACGGCGCGCGGGACGAGGCCGGCCGGCTCGCCGGCCTCGCCGAGGCCGCCTCTAAGGTCCGGGAGGCCTACCTCGCCCACGTCTCCCCGGAGGTGGCGGCGAGGCACCTGGATGCGGCGGTCCGGGCCCTGCCGGCGGAGGCCGTGGTCGATCTCGCGGGCCGGCGCCGTGCCAGGCGCGCGGCGGTCCTGCTCGCCGCGGCCCTTGCGCTGACGCTCGCCGCGACCGGAACGGCCTTCGCGTCCTCGGGGGCGCTTCCGGGCCAGGCCCTGTACCCGGTGAAGCGTGCCGTCGAGGTCGTGAGCCTCGCGTTGCACCGGGCTCCCGCTTCGCGCGCGGTGATCCACCTCGACCTCGCCGCGCGCCGGCTCACGGAGCTGGAGGCCTTGCTCGCCGCGCGCGCCCCGGACTCGGACGTCGGCGCCGCGATGCGCGCCTGGCGCGCCGAGGTCGCGAGCGCGGAGAGCGACATCGCGCGCGCCCCCGGGAGGGACGCCGCGAGGCTCCGCGCGCTCCTGGGCGCCGCGCTCGGCACGCACCTGGCGCGGCTCCAAGTCCTTGATGCGCGTGTGCCGGAGCCGGCGCGCGCGGGGATCGAGCGGGCGATCCTGCGCGCGCGCACCGCGATGGAGCGCGCGGGGGGGCGCGCGCGGCCGTCCGGCGTGGCGACGCCGCCCGGCCTCATCCCGGGCGGTCCGGGCGGCGGTCCGGACGGCTCGGGAGGGCCGCCCGATGGGATGCCGCCCGGAAGCTCCCACCGGCCGAGCGCGGAGCCGAGCGCGGAGCCGAGCGCGGAGCCGAGCGCGGAGCCGAGCGCGGAGCCGAGCGCGGAGCCGGGCTCGCACCCGAGCCCTCACCCGAGCGCACAGGCCACGCACGGCCACGGCCACGGCCACGGGTAGCCGGCCGCGCGGCGCCGGGGTCAGTCGCGCGTGCTTCGACTCGCCGGGGCGCCCCGGTAAACTGAGCCCGCGCTCGGGCGCCGGGCGCATCGCGAACTCCCTGGAGGTATGGTGAGGATCCTCTCGCTCGCACCTCTCGCCGGCGAGGGTCTCGACCGCTTGCGCGCGCTCGGCGACCTCGAGCTGGATCCGTGGAACTCGCACGTCCCGGTCCGCCTCCACGGCGCCTCCGAGCTGCTCGGCCGGCTGGATGGGGTCGAGGTGCTGCTGGTCGAGGCCGATCACGTCTCGGCCGAGGTCCTGGGGGCAGCCGCGCCGCTCCGAATCCTGGGGTCCTGCCGCGGGGACCCGGTGAACGTCGACATCCCGACCGCGACGAAGCGCGGCATCGCGGTGCTGAACGCGACGGCGCGCAACGCCGGAGCGGTCGCGGAGCTTGCGCTCGGGCTGATCATCGCGCTCGCGCGAGGCATCGTCGCCGCCGATCGGGAGATCCGCGCGGGAGCGTGGGTCACAGGCGGCCGGATCCCTCAACAGCGCCACATGGGGCGGGAGGTATCGAGCCTCACCATCGGCCTCGTCGGGTGCGGCGCGGCCGGGCGCGCGACGGGCCGGCGGCTCTCGGCCCTGGGCGCGCGCGTGCTCGGGTTCGACCCGCACGTGCCGGCCGATGTCCTGCGGGCGGAGGGGATCGAGCCGGCGGGCCTCGACGACCTGCTCGCGGCCTCAGATGTGGTCTCCGTCCACGCGGTCCTCTGCGAGGGGACCCGGGGGATGATCGACGCGCGCGCCTTCGAGCGGATGAGGCCGGGCGCGATCCTCGTGAACACCGCCCGGTTCTCGATCGTAGACGAGGCCGCGCTGCTGGAGGCGCTTCGCTCCGGGAAGCTCGCCGGGGCGGCCCTCGACCACTTCGAGAACGAGTTCCTCTCGCCGGATCACCCGCTGTGCTCGATGCCGAACGTGGTCTTGACCCCGCACATCGGGGGAACGACCTGGCAGGCGGTCGAGCAGCACACGCTCTCGATGCTCTCGGGGATCGAGGCGCTTCTCGGCGGCCGGGAACCCCCAAACCTCGTCAACCCCGAGGCGCTGCCGGCGTTTCGCGCGCGCGCGTAGGGCGGCCCCGTGCCCGTTCTCCTCGGCCTCGACATCGGCACGAGCGGCGGGCGCGCCGTCGCGATCGACTCGGACGGCCGGGCGCTCGCGGAGGCCTCGCGGGCGTGGCGCTACCGGACGGAGGCGCCCGGCGTCTGCGAGCTGGATCCCGAGGAGGCGTTCTCCGCGCTCGCCTCGGCCGCCGCGGAGGTCGCCGGCGCGGTCGGCCGGTCGTCGGTTGCCGCCCTCGGGGTGACGTCGCAGCGCACCGGGGTCGTGATCCTGGACGCCGGCGGGCGCGCGCTGTATTCGGGTCCGAACGCCGACGGGCGCGCGATCGCGGAGGGGCTCGCGCTCGAGCGCGAGCACGGCGAGCGGATCTGGCGGATCGCCGGGCGCTTGCCGGCGATGCTGTACCTGCCGGCGCGCCTCGCCTGGCTTCGCAAGAACCGGCCCGAGATCGCCGAGCGGGCGCGCGCCGCGCTCTCCTTCTCCGACTGGGCCGTGCACCGGCTCACCGGCGTCGCCGCGACCGAGCCGACGCAGGCCGCCGAGATGGGCGTCTACGACCTTGCGGCCGGGCAGTGGAGCGGCGAGCTGTGCGAGGCGCTCGGCGTGCCTCCGTCTCTGCTCCCGCCGATCCTCGGGTACGGACGCGCGGCAGGGGGGCTTCTCCCAGAGGCCGCGTCCGCACTCGGCCTTCTCCCCGGGATCCCGGTCGCCGGCGCGGGCGCAGACACGCAGTGCGCCGCGCTCGGCGCCGGCGTGGTCGCTCCGGCGGATGCCTGCGTGGTCGCCGGGACGACGATGCTCGCGGGTCAGGTCGTCCCGGAGCCCCGCATCGACCCTCGGGGCCGGCTCTGGACCTCCCCTCACCCGGCCGGAGGGTTCGTGGTGGAGGCGCACTGCGGGGAGGCAGGCGCGCCGCTCGACTGGTTCCTCGCGCTTTCGGGCGAGAATCACGAATGGCTCGGGCGCGCGGCATCGTCGGCGGCTCCGGGCGCGGGCGGGCTGAGCTTCGTCGATGCCTGGCCGAGCGCCATGGGCGACTTCGCGCTCCTTCGGACCGGGGCGCTCAGCTTCCCGGCGCCGCTGCTCGCGCTCGCGCGCCCGCGCGAGGACGTCGCGCGGGCGGTGGTGGAGGGCGTCGCGTTCGCGGCATGCGCGGGCCTGGAGTGGACCGCGGAGGCGGTCGGGCAGGCGCGCTCGGTCGCGCTCGCCGGTGGGGTCTCCCGGATCGGCGTCTTCGGGCGCGTGATGGCCACGGCGCTCGGGCGTCCGGTGCGGGTAGCGGGCGGCGCGGGGGCCTCGGCGCGCGGCGCGGCGATCGTGGCCGCGGTTGCAGCGGGCATCCATTCGAGCGTCGCCGAAGCCGCGCGCGCGATGGCCGATCCCGGAACGGACGTGGAGCCCGTCGCGGAGTGGGCCGGCGCCACCGCCCTCGCGTTCTCGGCGTGGCGGGAGCGCGCGGCGCAGGCCGCGGAGTCCGCGCTCACGGTGAGGAAGCTGATGGAGCGGGGGGATCCGGGGGGCGGAGACGGCCCCGACGCGAGCCGCGGCGGCTCATCGCGGCCGTCGAGCCCCCCGGTCGAGCGGAGGGATCCGGGGGGCGGAGACGGCCCCGGCGCGCAAGGAGGGGAACGCCGATGAGGCACGAGCGGGAGCGCGCGGAGGTCGTCCGGTACGGGCTCGAGATGGAACGCCGGGGACTCACGTCGGGGACCTCGGGCAACGTGAGCCTACGGGTGGAGGAGGGAGTGCTGATCACGCCCTCGTCGATCCCGTACCCGCTCGTCGCGCCCGCCGACATCGTCCTGATGGACCTGGACGGCACGGTGCTTCAGGGCGAGCGCGCGGCCTCGGTCGAGCACAAGGTCCACCTCGCATGCTACCGCGCGCGTCCCGAGGTGCGGGGCGTCGTCCACTCGCACCCGGTCGTCGCGACCGCGTTCGCCGCCGCGCGCGTGCCGCTGCCGTCGTTCCTCGACGAGCTGGGGGTCTACGCCGGCGCGGAGGTGCGCGTCGCGGGCTACGCGCTCTCGGGAACCGACGAACTCGCGGCGAACGTCGCCGCCGCGCTCGGCGAGGACTCCAGCGCGGTGCTCATCGCCTCGCACGGGCTCGTGACGGTCGGCAGGGACCTCGCCGCGGCGATGAGGGTGGCCGAGCTGGTCGAGCGGGGCGCGCTCACCTACCTCTGTGCGAAGGCGCTCGGGGGGCCGGCGGAGATCCCGGAGTCGTCGCGGGAGCTGTTCCGGCAAGTGTTCGCGTACTACCGCACCAAGCCCGACTGAGGGTCCGCGCGCGGTGCAGCTCGCCGGACGTGCAGATGGTTGCCGGGTCGCGACGGCGAAGTCTTGGTGCGCCGAGCTAAACCGGCATGGAGAGGGAGGTGAGAGAACTCTACCTCGAAGGGCTGGCGATCTACGAGGAGCATATACTGATCAGCAGCGCAGGCCAGTCACGGAGAGCGGGCCGCATGCGCCAACCGAAGCCCCAGGTCAGCGGCGGAGGTGGACCCGGAGGAGTTCACGCTCAAGCTCGAATCCGAGCTGTTCCCGGTGCGCGGCTACAAGCGCATCGCGGTCAAAGTCGTGGACGTTGCGGCAACGAGTCCACCGTCGTGCGGGAGATCTGATCCCCATGAAGGTGCTTCATGATTTCCAGGGTATCGCCATCCGGCTCACCGACGAGCGGCGAGCGCACATTCTGGAACACCCCGAAATGGTCCCGATGGAAGGGGCCATCGAGGAGACGCTGGTGCATCCCGAGCGGGTTGTGCAGTCCTTCAGCGATCCGAAGGCGCATCTGTACTACCGCTTCTACTTCCGCACGATCGTGGGCGGCAAGTACCTGTGCGTCGTGGTCAAGACGCTCGATGACGACGCCTTCGTGCTCACCGCGTACCTGACCGACCGCATCAAGAAAGGAGCGGCGCTATGGCCGACCCCGAGCGCAGAGTGAAGATCTGGTACGACCCTGAGGGAGACTACCTCGAGGTGATCTTCGACCAGAAGGCGGGCTACTTCCGGGAAACCCAGAGCGACCAGGTGATGGAGAAGGTCGATGAGCAGGGCAACGTGCTCGGCTTCTCCGTGTTGCGCGTGAGTGGGATGAGGGAGAAGCCGCTGGAAGTGGCGCTCTGAGCCGCCCCGCAGGGAGCTGACCCTCGGCCTCTTCCCGTTCGGGGGACACAAGCAGTCCGGGGTCGGGCGTGAGCCGGGCGCGATCAGGCCGCCCGAGTACCGGCAGGTGAAGCACGTCCACGTCGATCAGACGCCGCGGAGCGACCAGAAGTCCTGGTACTCGATCCTCGGGGTGTAGAGCAGCGCGCCCGCGTCACTCCTGGGGAAGCGGACGCAGCAGCGCCAGGACGCGCTCCACGCGACGGCCGGATCGCGCGTAGGGGAGCGAGCGCGCCTGCACGGAGTGCGTCCCGAGGATCAACCCTGTCCTTCCTCGGTAGGAGACCTCTCCCTCCAGAAGCACGCGCGAGAGCGGGACATCGCCGGGAACCGGCGCCCCCGCCGCGATCGACGGCAGCAGCGTGGTCGCGGCCCGCCGGACGTACAGAGAATGCGACTCCGTGCCCTCGAGGATGAGGACGGCGACCGGCTCGATGGAGAGGGCCGCGCATCTGATGGCCGCCGCCTCGATGCTCGCACGGAAATGAGAAGCGAGGCGGAGGACATCGTCGAGGCCGAAGCTCCGGGGAAGGATTCCGGAGAACGTCTCGCGCGGCAGCAGCAGCTCCGAGGCGCCGAGATCGCACAGGTACTCCTCGGGCTCCCGATGGTCGAATCGCTCCACGTCCCGGTCCAGTCTCGTCCGGGGAGCCTCCCGGAATCCTGGGAGGAAGGTGTGGCAGACCTCGTGACAGACCGTGAAGCGGCGCCGCTCCGGCGAGTCGGACGCGCACACCGTGATCACCAGGCGCGCGCCGTCCCAGGTGAGCAGGCCGGCATAAGGCTGGTCGGCCTCCTCCACGAGCGCCCCCCGGAACGAGGCCAGCGCCCGGACATCGACGGGGACCCCGAACTCGCCCTCGTAGAGCAGATCCGCGCAGAGGCGCACCATCAGGTCCTCGGGCGCGCCCGTCCATCCGTGGTGATCACAGAACTTCTCGAGCATGTCGGTCATCGCTTGCGGTCGAGATGCCCGCTGCCCTTGATCGCGTCGTAGATGAAGGCCCACCGCTCCTTCGTGCGCGGCGTCCCCTCGCGCAGCCGGATCTGCGCGAGCGCGCGCACCTCTTCCACGCTCAGCCCGCGCTCGCGCGCGAACTCGCGCAGACCGGGGGGGATCCGGGCCGGCTCGGCGGGTTCCACGGAACGCCCGAGCAGGTCGGCGATCGTCACCGACAGGGCGTCGGCCACGCGGAGCAGCACGTCCGCCGAGGGCCTGCGGCCGGCGTCCGCCTCAAGCTCGGATAGGTACGCCTTGGAGATCCCGGCGGCGCGGGCGAGCCCCGCCTGGCTGAGCTCGGCCCGAAGCCGGTACTCCCGTAGCCGTGCACCCAAGCCGTCCATGATGTTCGCTCCAGGCTACCGGGGTTCGGAGCGGTTGCATGGTAGGTTCGCTTCTGCTAGCCTCCCCGTTCAACTACTCCGAACGCTGGGGGCCATCATGGGCGTGCGGGTCGTTGACGAGAGAAGCGTGCTCGAGGAGGCGCTGGCGCTCGCGCGCGGCGCCGAGCGGACCCTCGACGTTGCCTCTCCCTGGATCCGCGGGTCATCCATCCGGCGGCTGCTCGCGGCCCGCCCGTCCGACGCCGCAGCGCGGGTGCTGTTCCGCGTCAAGGAGCCGGCGGATCTCGAGATCACCGACCTCGGGGCGCTGCTGTCGTTGGCGCGCCGAGGTGTGGATCTCCGCTACTCGGGCCGTCTCCATGCGAAGGTGATCATCGCGGACGGCGCGCGGGCGATCGTCTCGTCCTCCAACGTCACCGAGGCGGCCGGCTTCGGATCCTACGAACCGGCTCGTTGCAACCGAGAGATGGGCCTCGTGGTCGAGGACGATCCGCAGGCGCTGGCCGAGATCAGATCCCGGTTCGAGGCCGCATGGGCGGAGGCAGAGTGGCTCGACGACGCGGTCGTCGGCGTCGTCATGGACTTCCCGACCGATCGTGCATTCCACATCGCCTGCCTACGAGTGCCCGCGCCGGGCACCTACGTGACCGCGCGCGATCGAGAGGAGCGGGTGATCGTCGCACGCGTGACGGGCGTCACCGGCTACAACCGAACGTTCCCGCGGATGACCGCCGGCATCTGGGCAACGCAGGGATACGGTGTCGCGCCCGACGCCGGCGGGAAGTCATACGACTTCGAGGATCTCCAGAGTCTCTTCTCCGCGCCCGACAAGGAGCGCGGGGTGCTCGGCGTCGTCGCGGCTTGCGATCCGGCGAGCCTGTTCCACGTCGCTGCGGTCGAGGTGCTGGCGGGTTTGGAGGATGGGCGCGCGAACCCGCCTGGGCTTCCCGCGGCCCCCGGCGCGCTCGTCCGCCGCGCGGGGCCCGTGGATCTCGGCCCGCTCCTCGGCACCGGAACGCTCGCCGTCGGCTCTGTCTGGCATCACCCGGACGTGGTCGTCCGCGCGCGCGCCGAGGAGATCCTGACGCGCCACCTTGCCGTGCTCGGCATGACGGGGTCGGGGAAGAGCAACGCCCTGCTCGTCATCGTGCGCGCGCTTCTCGACGCCGACCCCGATCTGCGCGTCCTCCTGGTGGACAGCCACGGTGAGTACAGAGAGGTTCCCGGTGGCAACATCGTGCTCCCCGCCATGCGCGCTGACATCCTGGCGGATGGTGCGGCGAAGTCGCTCCTGCGCCTGTCCCGAGAGGACCCTACGCTCGTCGGCAAGATCCGCGGGGCCGCCGAGGGTGCGCCGGATATCGAGGCGTTCGCGTCGGCGCTGGAAGGGCTCGCGGACGGGGAACGGGCGGCGTGGGCAGGGCATGCGCTGCGTCTGGCGACTCTCTGCCGCGCTCGTCCCGACGTCCTGTGCTTGGGCGGTCCCGCGGTGAGCTTCGACCGTTCGTGGGAACCGGGTCTCAACGTGCTCAACGTCTCGGGGGTCGAGGGCCTGGAGGCCCGGGCCAGAGTTGTCGGAGCCGCTCTCGACGAGGTCTACTTGCAGGGCGCGGCTGGGGAGGCGGCTTGGGTGGTCGGGCTCGACGAGGCGCAGAACTACGTGCCGGAGCAGCAGACCGGGCTCCTCGCGCGCGTCCGTCCGTCCTTCGACGCCGCGTTCCGCATCGCCTCCGAAGGCCGGAAGTTCGGGGTCGGGCTCGTTTTGGCCAGCCAGCGTCCCGCGCGCGTCAACAAGGACGTGCTGTCGCAGTGCAACTCGCACCTGGTGTTCCGGCTCGCGAACGTCGAGGATCTCCAAGCGGTCGCCGGCTGCTTCGAGACCGCGGGACGGAGGCTGCTCGACGACCTGCCGGGGTTGCCGGTAGGCGTGTGTCTCGCGGGAGGGACCGCGTTCGGGATGCCCGTGCGCGTGCAGGTGCCGAGGTTCGAGGGGGGAGCTTGAACCTTGACGCCCCCTGGCGCGATGGAGACCATCCCGCGAACTGCGGACTCGTGTGCGAGCGAGTCGATGGCGGCCGGGTCGCCGGAGGACGTGCATGACTGAGATCGTGCTCTCGGCCGCGGAACTCCGCATCTTCACGATTCGCGGGCATCACATCGTTCTGGACAGCGCCCTGGCGGCTCTCTACGGCGTGACCACTGGGAACTTCAACAAGGCGGTCACGCGGAACCGGGAGCGCTTTCCTGAGGATTTCGCGTTCGTGCTAACGAAAGAGGAGTTGGAAGACTTGATGTTCCAAAGTGGAACATCAAGATCTCATGGCGGGAGGCGCAAGCCGCCGCGAGTGTTCACCGAACATGGTGCCATCATGGCGGCGGGCGTCCTGAACAGCCCGCGCGCCGTGAGCATGAGCGTCTACGTCGTGCGCGCCTTCGTGCGCATGCGGAGTGAGCTACTAGGTCGCGCCGACCTCGAAAAGCGCCTCGCGCAGGTGGAGAAGGCGCTTGTTCATCACGACCATGCGCTGCGAGATCTTTGCGAGAAGCTCCGCCCGCTTCTTCTCCCGCCTCCAGATCCGCCGCGTCGGCGCGTCGGTTTTCGCGTGGGTGAAGAATGAGGGCAGGCCGGAACTGCATCCAACGCGGTTCTCAACCGCGCCCGCACGAAGTGAGCTTCGACCGTTCGTGGGAACCGGGTCTCAACGTGCTCGACGTGTCGGGGGTCGAGGGCCTGGAGGCCCGAGCCAGAGTTGTCGGAGCGGCGCTCGATGAGGTCTACTCCCAGGGCGCGGCTGGGGAGGCGGCTTGGGTGGTCGGGCTCGACGAGGCGCAGAACTACGTTCCGGAGCAGCAGATCGGGCTCCTCGCGCGCGTCCGCCCGGGCGGCAGGCCGTCGAATCCACACATGAAGCGGTGGAGAGACCTGTGACCTTCGAGGACTTCTTCAGAAGCGTCGTGCAGTGGGATCGCCACGACTGGCAAGAGCGTCTTGCTGCCGACGACATGTGCCGAGACCGGCTCATCCGTATCCCCACCGGGTTCGGCAAGACCGCGGGCGTTACAATTGCGTGGCTCTGGAACCGCGTGCATCAGAAGAACGCCGCCTGGCCACGGCGCCTTGTTCTTTGCCTACCCATGCGCACGCTCGTTGAGCAGACGGAACGCGCGGTCTCCGAGTGGCTTGAACGGGCGGGACTGAATCCGCAGGAGCAAGTGCATGTTCTCTTGGGGGGCCTCTCGCCCTCCGACTGGCATCTCGAGCCGGAGCGAGAGGCTGTCCTCATTGGCACCCAGGACATGCTCCTTTCCCGCGCGCTCAACCGCGGCTACGGCTCGGGCCGCGCGCGGTGGCCGATGGAGCACGCGCTGCTCAACGTCGATTGCCTCTGGGTGATGGACGAGATTCAGCTCATGGATGTGGGGCTCGCGACGAGCGCGCAGCTTCAGGGTTTTGCGAGCCGTGATGAGGGGGACGGCAAGCTTCCGCGCCTGCGCAGGACCTGGTGGATGAGCGCCACCCTGCAGCGGGACTGGCTGCGCCGCGGACCAGACCTCGGCGGCGTGGATGAACTTCCGATCACCCGGCTCGAGCCACCCGAGAAGACCGGCCCGCTGTGGACGGTGACGAAGACCGTCCACGTCGAGCATGTGCCTGCGGCCAACGACGACAAGGTGGAGCGCTGGGCCGATCTGGTTGCTGACGCCCACAACAAGGCCGGTTGCGGAGTGACCCTCGCCATCGCCAACACGGTGAAGAGCGCGGTCGCTCTGCACAAGGCACTCGAGAAGCGCAAGACGGGTAGCGGACTTCCCGCAGACGTGGATCTTCGGCTCGTGCACTCACGCTTCCGCGGCGCGGAGCGGCGACAATGGGCGACTGAGGTTCTCGCGCGCGAGCAATGCGGGCCGGGCAGGAACCGCATCATCGTGGCGACGCAGGTCGTCGAGGCCGGGGTGGACATCTCGGCGAACGCACTCGTGACCGAGTTCGCGCCGTGGGCATCTCTCGTGCAGCGCTTCGGGCGGTGCGCGCGCTATGGGGGTGAGGGCCAGATCGTCATCGTGGATCGACGGCACACTGAGGAGAGCGCCGACGAGATCGAGGCGAAGGACGACGCCGAGCGCGCCAAGAAACGCCGCGACGCGGATCGCCTAGCCGTCATGCCGTATGCGCTCGAAGAGCTCGAGGCCGCTGCCGATGCCATTTCCTCACTCAGCGCGGTGGGTCCTGCTGCGCTGGAAGATCTCGACGGTGGACGACAGGATCTGCTGCCGCGCCTCTATCCCTACGCGCCGTTGCACGTGCTCACGCGGCGGGAGCTGCGTGATCTCTTCGATACGGGACCCGACCTCACCGGCGCGGACATCGACATCTCCCGGTTTGTGCGCGAAGGAGACGAGCGCGACGTCACCGTATGGTGGTGGCCCATTCCGGATGGCCAATCGCCGCACGGGCGCCTGCGCCCCGCGCACGACGCGCTTTGTCGCGTCCCGATCCGCGACGCGCGCAAGTGGCTTGTCGCTGGGGCAGGCAAGACCGATGATCGTGAGTCCGCAGCGAATGAGGCCGGTGATGGATCGACGAAGGCCCCACCGCGAGCTTGGGTGTGGAGCTATCTTGACGGCGAGTGGGAGCGACTCGAAGCACGCCACGTCTACCCTGGACAGACCATCCTCGTCGATGCGGGCGCTGGCGGCTACGATGTCCAGGTCGGCTTTACCGGGAAGGCCGGCAAGACGGTTCCGGTGGTGGCCGAGCACGTGCGTGGCATCGAGGCGGCCGACGCGGCGGACGCCGCCGACGAACAGGACGAGCTGAGCGAGGGGCTCGGCGACGCCGACCACCAGTACAAGACGATCGCCACGCACTGCGCCGAGGTTGCCGTCGAGGCGCGGACGATTGCCCAGGCACTCGGTCTCGACGCGCCCGAGGCACGGGTGCTCGAGCTGGCGAGTCTCGCCCACGATATTGGCAAGGCGCATCCGGCGTTTGCCGGTGCGATCAGGGACCGAAACGGCATTCCCTCCGACACGCCCCTGGCCAAAGCGCCCAAGGGACGCTGGCACCGGTTCGACCGCAGGCAGAACGTCGGAATCTACGACCACAGCCCCCTAGGGAAGCGGCCTAGTTTCAGGCACGAACTCGCCAGTGCCCTGGCACTCTTCGATCTCGCATGGCGCGCGCACCCCGCCCATGCAGCGCTGCAAGGAGGACGTGAGGAGCTCCTCGATCTCACAGTCGGTCGGGAACTCCCCGATGGCGACGATCACATCGACAGGGATCGAGGGATGGTCGCCCAGCTCCTCGAACTTGATGCGAATCTGTTCGATCTCGTTGCATACATCGTCATGTGCCACCACGGGAAAGTGCGTGCGACCATGCCTATGAGCCCGCGCGACCAGGACAACCCTGACGGGAACGGCAGCTTGCCTATTCGCGGGGTGCGTAATGGCGACGCCCTGCCACCACTCGCTCTTGCCGACATCGGGGGGCGTGACTTTGGGCTTCCCGAGGTCACGTTACGGCTTGATGTAGCGAAGGTTGGTCTCTCGTCACGCCACGGCCCGAGCTGGGTCGAACGGGTGCTTGCCTTGCGAAAACACTACGGCGATTTCCATCTGTCCTGGTTCGAAACGCTTCTGCGGGTTGCCGATGTGCGCGCCTCACGGATCGCCGAACCTCAGGATCCACGCCTTCCGCAGGGTCTTGTGAAAGTTGGGACTGTCCCGGATGCCCAAGATCGTGATGCGGACCTCCGAAAGTGGATCGTCGAAACCCTCGCCTCTGCCACGGCGGAGCCGCAAGCGGCGAAGCCTCGAGGGGGTGCGAAACGCCGCACCGAGCCGAAGCGACCGCGAACCTCGGCGAAGAAGAGCCGGCGAGGCGCTCCTGGAGGCGCGCCATGACGAGGCTCCATGTTCATGAGCTCACGGGGCTGAAGCCCGACGCGCTCGCGACGTATCTCGCGGCGCTCGGGGTCTTGCGACTTCTCGCGGAGCAGAAGGACCCGAACGTTCGCGGGTTCTGGCGCGACGAGCACTTCGTGCTCGTCAGTGAACTCGACTGGAAAGCGATCGAGCGCTTCTTCCTCGAAGACTACGCGCCCACGCCCATCCTGGCGCCATGGAACATGGAGAGCGGCTTCTTCTCCTTGAAGCCGCAGGGAATGCCCCAGCCGTTCGATGATGTCCCTGACGATGAGAGTGACGATGCAGACGGCGTACCGGACGTCGATGACGAAGAAGTCGAAGAGGCCGACGAGACGGAACAGGCAGTCGGCGATCCACTTCTCGATCGCTTCGCGAGCTCTACGGCGCAACGGCTCGAAGCGTTTCGGCATGCAACCGAGATCGCGCGGGTCGCGATCCCCAGCGAGCTGCGTCTTGCAGAGGAGAACGCGCGCCGCGCGCACGACGAGATGAAGACGAGATCGGCTGATGAGCACGCCAAGCACGACGACGCCCTGAAGAAGATCGCCGACGCGCAGAGCGGCGTCGCGGGGTTGAAGGCCGATGTCGAAGCGAAGAAGGCCGCGGTCAAAGGAGTGGCGAAAGGAGCGCCGGAGCATGAGGCGCTCAGAGAGGCGCAAGAATGCGTCAACGCCGCACAGGAGCGGCTGAAACCCCTCAAGAAGAGGGCGAAGGAGCTTAGGAAGGAACTGAAGGCGGCGGAGAAGCGGGCCAAGGGCGACAAGGAACTCAAGAAACGGATCGCAGAAGCGAAGGCGGGCTTCAAGGAGATTCAAGGGGCGACCAAGGATCGAGTGATCGCCGACCTGCGCGCGCGCTGGGGTGCAGAAGGTCGGCAATGGGTGGATGCGGCGATTGCGCTTGACGAGAAGGGAGAGGCGAAGTTCACGTCGCTCTTCGGCTCGGGCGGGAACGACGGACGAATGGAGTTCACAAAGAACCTCCGCTACCATCTCGCCGCGCTCTTCGATGTCGACACGGGTCATGCGCGAAATGACGCTGCTGCGAGACTAGGGGCCGCCATCTTCGGGACCCCGACGAACCTGCTCGTCGAAAGGGCCGTGGGGCAGTTCTTCCCCGGCCGTGCGGGCGGCACCAACATGGGCACGGGCTTCTCCGGTGGTGCTCGCGTCAACCCGTGGGAATTCGTGCTCATGCTCGAAGGAGCGGTTGTGCTCGTCGCGGGCATGAGCCGCCGCGGCGACGTCGAGAAAGCACGTGTGTCGTCGCCCTTCTGGGTGGAGGGGGCTTCGGCCGGATTCGGGAGCGCGTCCGAGCGCGAAGGCAATCCTCGGGGCGAACAGTGGTTGCCCCTATGGTCACAGCCGCTGTGCTACGAGGAGCTCGTTGAGCTCGTTCGCGAGGGGCGGGCGCAGATCGGACGCCGACAGACGACACGAGCCGCGGATCTGGTGCGCGCCACTGCCCGACTCGGTCTCGCGCGGGGCATCGATTCCCTGCAGCGCTTCGCCTACCTCCAGCGCAACGGCCAGTCGAACCTCGCGGTGTCCACCGGGCGCTTTTGCGTGACATCGCGTTCCTACCAGGCGCTCCTCGACGATGTCGCGCCTTGGATCGACCGCCTCGTGTGGTACACCAAGCGAACCAAGGACAATAATGTTCCGCTCGGTCTCGGCGTGATCGCGCGACGCACTCAGGACGCGCTCTTTGCTGTTTGCCAGCACGAGGCAACGCCCAGGGAATGGCGCGCGCTCCTCGTCACGCTCGGGGACGCAGAGCTGGCGCTCGTGCGCTCTGGTAAGAATCCTGCGCGGCGGCCTTTGCCCCGACTGAGCAGCGGGTGGGTAGCGGTCCTGGATGACGGGACGCAGGAAGGCCGGACCGCGCTTCGTCTGGCACTGGCGCTTGCCTCTCAGCACAGGCCACGGGAACAAGAGGATGCGCCCCTCGTGGACTCCGTTCGACAGCACTTCCTTCCTCTCGATGATGGGGATAAGAAGCGCCCCCGACTTAAGCTCGACGACAAGGGGCGCGTCATGCGCGACCCCGAGCACGTGTGTGTTGGCCGTGATCTCGTCATTGACGCGATCGCCCTGGTGGAGAGGAGGTCGATCTGGGCGCGCTCTTCGAGTGACAAGCGAGAGCGGGCACCTCAGTTGCCGCTCGAAGCACCGAAGGGCTGCGAAGCGACTCTGGAAGAGATCGCCGCGTGGGTGCGCGGTGACGTCTCCGACGC
>JACQXY010000080.1 GCA_016208485.1 Acidobacteriota bacterium
AGTGGCGCGCGCGAAGGATCTCGACGGTCCGATCGAGCAGTCGCGGCGGGCGTGCCGCGCCGGCGGCTTGGGCCGGGAAGGGCACGACGTTCATGGGAACCTCCATCGGGGAAGGGCCGGAGGAAGGCGGAGAGACTGTAACTCGCATCACCGACACCGGCCCCCATCCCGTGGCGCGAACGCGACGCTCGACCGATTCAGCGTGTTCGCGATCGTCTCGGCGGGCGACTTCGCAGCTCGGGCTCTGTGTCCGCAGTCGCCCGGGGACCCATCACTGACGATCCCGCTGATCCGCTCAGCCAGGTTTCGAACTCGCGCGCATCACGTACTGGACGAACTGGATCGTGCTTGCGAAGTCGGCGGGGTCGGCAGGCTGCCGGACGGAGAGCGCAGGGTTCGGGCGGCCATCCCATGCTCGATCGATCAGTCCAGCCCACGACGGGTCCAAGGTGGCCTTCGCCCATTCCGCGCCCGCGCGCTTGGACCCGGTGCCGCCGGTGTGGAGATCATGCAGCATGCGGCAGTAGTTCAGGACGATGAACCCCTGATAGAACCGGTTTTCCCACCGACTCGGCTCCCTCAGGAACTCTGTTCCCCACTCGCGGATGGTCGTGGCGATCTCTCGGCGCAAGGTCTCCACCGGTATCGGCTCGACCAGCGTGGCCGGCTCTTGCCCCGCGAGCGCCATCCCATGCTCGCGCACCACCCATCGGACGACGACGGTGTTGCAGTGATTCGATCGCACGAGAGAGCGGTGACCGTTGTCCAGGTACCAGAGCGGCTTGCCGCGCTCGGCGCAGTCCTTCAGGATCCGCTTCGGGAAGTAGGATCCCTCCAGGTGCTGCGCCCACGGACAATCGAGGTCGAAGACGCGCGCGTGCACGGCCTGCAGCCCCCCGACCTGATCATCGGATAGCTCGTCCTCGACGGCAATCACGAAGTCGACATCGCTATGGCGATCGAAGTCCCCGACGGCGAAGGACCCTTGCAGGCATGCCGCGACGAAGCCGCCTCCCAGAACCGCCTGGACGCTCCGACTCAACTCGTGCAAGACATCGTTGAGATCCGGAAAGGGCGTTGGGCGCAAGCGCCTCGTGTCGATCATGGGCGCGCCCCCGCGGATCGGCCGCGCGCTTCGATGCGAAGCAGCCACACCCGCACCGCGCGCCTCGATCGCAGGCGGACAAGGGTCAGGCGCCCCCATCGTGGGTCCGCGAACGCGACGGCGTACCGAGCGCGATTCCGAGGATGCGACTGGATCGCCCACAGGACGAGCGAGTCCTTCCGGCACAGACTCGGCGCACGCGGGCGCGGAGCTCCTCGGTGTCCGCCTCGACCCAGCCCAGCTTCCAGTGGAGGCCGTCGAACTCGACGTGGGGAACGCCGAGGTACGTCGCGAGGATCGATGCGACGGTAGTCTTCCCCGACCCGGTCGTTCCGACCACGAGCACGCGTTTCACCCGCGGATCGTAGACCACTCACCGTGGGGGGCACTTGGAAATCCTGTCTCTGTCGCGATCCCCTGGGGAGGCTAGGGAAGACCCCTGTCTCAAGTAGTCCAGGGGATCGGCGATCTCGAACCTGCCGCCTTCGACGAGTAGGTCGTTGAGGATCTTGGCGTGGCCCGCTCCGACGATCGCGAAGACACGCTCGGCCGGAGAGGAGATCCGGCACAGATTCGCGTACATCCTGAGATTCCGCAGGTACCAGCTTGCGGTGTACTCGGCCCCGCCCGAGCACTCGGAGTCACCCAGCTCCGCGATCCGCACGTACACCTGGTGGTCCGCAGCCTGATACTCGCGCGAGTTCACCCAAGCCAGAACCTCCCCCACCGTCGCCCCGCTCGCAACGATCTGGCCCCGCTCCTCGTGCACTCCCTCCGACGATGAGGCGCACTCGGTCATGGCGGCCTCCAAGGCAGCTTCTTCCGGGAAGAGCTTGCTCAGCCCATCCCAGGCGAGCTGCCAATCGGCATCGAAGCCACCGATACGCTCGATGCCGCACCGCCGAGCCAGACGGTAGGCGAACTGATCGATCTCGTTCGCCGTGAGAGCGCGCTCTCCGCGGAGGTAGGACTCGTACTGCGCCTGGACCCTCAGCTCGTCCTTGGATCGCACTTCAACGGCGATCCGTGTCGGTGCGAAGCGAGCCAGGTCCTCGATGAGCGCGACGACCTGGCTCTCGCGATCCAGGATCCACGGCCCGGTTTCGACGTTCCCCGGCTCGAGTCGCAGGTTGTCCGTGTGCATCGTGGCGAGAAGCAGAATGGCCGGCTTCACCGGTTCCGTCACGCCAGATCACCCGCGACGAGTGCGATCGCCCGAGCGACCGGTGGCGGGCTGCACTTGCGCAACGCGTCATCGAGGCGAACCCACTCGAAGCGGTCGTGCTCGGAGTCGTGAAGGATGACCTCGACTCCGGTGCCCGCCTCAGCACGGAAGACTACCCACTCCGGACTCCCGTGCTCGGTCGCTCGCACCTGAGCGGAGACGCCAGCTTCCTCCGACAGCTCACGGACGGCACATTCGTCAGGCGACTCACCCGGTTGCCGCGAACCAGCCGGTGGAGTCCATGCCCAGTCACCCTCGTCCTGCGGTCCGTTGTGCGCCCGATGCAGCAACAGGAACTCCCATCCCGGTCCCTTCCGCCGATAGACCACGACGGTGCAGCCGAACGGGGGTTCCGAAGCAATCGGTTTCCCGTCCCAGCTCGTCTCGGGGCTCATCGCCAGAGGCCGTTCAGACAACTGGGGGCGCCGACCGGCTGCTCGCCGCGTCCTCGTCGAGTCGGATCGCGCGTGGGGCCGCCGCGCAGGAGTGCTCCCCCGCGCCGCAGCCTACGAGCGCGCGCCGCACGTGGTACGCGCGCCTGCCGCGCCCGGCGTAGTAGCTCCGAATCACGAGTTCTCCGAGAAGCCCGAGGGTGATGAACTGGACCGACATCACGACGAGCAGCACCGCGGCGGTCAGGAGCGGACGGTTGCCGATCGCGCGGTGCGCGCCGAGGCGAAGGTAGGCGAGCCACCCGAGCAGCGCCCCGCCGGCAGCGCCCATCGCGAAACCGATGGTTCCGAAGAAGCGGATCGGCCGGTCGAAGAAGCGAAGGAGGAAGGGCAGCGCGAGCAGATCGAGCGTCACCTTCCAGACCCGGGAGAGCCCGTACTTCGAGCGTCCGTGGCGCCGCGGGTGGTGCGCCACGGGGACCTCCGCGACCCGGTCCCCGACGGCGCTCGCGAGCGCCGGGAGGAACCGGTGCGCGTCGCCGTACAGGTCGAGCGACTCGACGACCTCGCGCCGGTACGCCTTGAGCGTGCAGCCGTAGTCGTGCAGGCGCACGCCGGTCGTCCACGACACCAGGCGGTTCGCGACGGCGCTCGGGATCCTCCGGGTGACGAAGCGGTCCTTGCGGTCGACGCGCCAACCGCTCACGACGTCGTAGCCCTCGTCGAGCTTCGCGAGGAGGCGCGGGATGTCGGCCGGGTCGTTCTGGAGGTCGGCGTCGAGCGTCACGACGACCTCGCCGCGCGCGTGGTCGAACCCGGCCGCGAGCGCCGCGGTCTGACCGAAGTTGCGCGTGAGGCGCACGACCTGGAACCAGGGGTCCCGGCGGTGCAGCTCCTCCAGGATCTGCGTCGTCCCGTCGGTCGAGCCGTCGTCGATGAGCACGGCCTCGGAGGGCGGAAGGAGCGCGCGAACGGTCGCCAGGCGCCCCGCGAGTTCCTCGATGCTGCCGGCCTCGTCGAAGACCGGCACGACGATCGAGAGAGCGAGCGGTGGATCCGTCATGGCTGCACCAGCTCCACGAGGACCCCGCCGGCGCCCTTCGGGTGCGCGAACGCGACGAGGGAGCCGCGCGAGCCGCGCCGCGGGCGCTCATCGATGAGCGGCACTCCCTCGGCCTTCAGCCGCGCGAGCGCAGCCTCGATATCGCCCACCGCGTAGCCGACGTGGTGCAAACCAGGTCCGCGGCTCGAAAGGAACCGTCCGACGGGGGTATCGGGGCCGCGCGCGCCGAGGAGCTGGATCCAGGACTCCCCCACGCGGATCATCGCCTCCTCCACGCCCTGCTCCTCGACCACCTCGCGGAAGGAGGGCGCGACGCCGAAGGCCCGCGCATAGAAGGCCACAGCGCCGTCGAGGTCTAGGGCGGCGATCCCGACGTGGTCGATCCGATCGAGCACAGGTCTCCTCCCTTTTCATGCCATTCTACCCGCACGGACGAGGGGCTAGAATTCCGGGCGTCGTCTCGAGGAGGTTCCCATGTCCGAGTCCGTGATCGTCTCAGGCGCCCGCACCCCGATCGGCAAGTTCCTCGGCCCTCTCTCCGGCCTGAGCGCGACGGCGCTCGGCGGCATCGCGATCCGAGAGGCGCTCGCGCGCGCGGGGATTCCCGGCGCGCGCGTCGGCTACGTGATCATGGGCCAGGTGCTGCAAGCCGGCCAGGGCCAGATCACCGCGCGCCAGGCCGCCGTCGCCGGCGGCATCCCGATGGACGTCCCGGCGATCACCGTCAACAAGGTGTGCCTCTCCGGGTTGAACGCGATCCATCTCGCCGACGTGCTCATCCGCTCGGGCGAGGCCGACATCATCGTCGCAGGCGGGATGGAGTCCATGTCGAACGCCCCGTACGCGATGCCGAAAGGGCGCACCGGCGCGCGGATGGGCAACGCCGAGCTGGTCGACCTGATGATCCACGACGGCCTTTGGTGCGCATTCGACCGCCGCCACATGGGCGAGGGGTCCGACCTGGTGAACGAGCGGCTCGGGATCGGCCGGCGGGAATCCGACGAGTGGTCCGCGCGCAGTCACGAGCGCGCGGCCGACGCGGCGAAGGCCGGGCGCCTCCGCGAGGAGATCGCGGCCGTCGAGCCCCCCGGTCGAAAGGGGGACCCGGTCGTCGTCGAGGAGGACGAGGGGATCCGCCCCGGAACGACCGCCGAATCGCTCGGCAAGCTCGCTCCGGCGTTCCGCAAGGACGGCACGATCACCGCCGGCAACGCCTCGCAGATCTCCGACGGCGGCGCCGCGGTCGTCGTGACGTCGCCGGAGAAGGCGCGCGAGCTGGGCCTCGAGCCGCTCGCCCACATCCTCGCCCACGGCCAGGTCGCCGGCCCCGATCCCTCGCTCCACCACCAGCCGTCGAACGCGATCCGCGCGGCGGCCGCGAAGATCGGCGCCGACCCCGCCGCCTTCGACCTCTACGAGATCAACGAGGCCTTCGCGGCGGTCGCCGTGGCCTCCGCGCGCGACCTCGGCCTCGCCGAAGACCGGGTGAACGTCAACGGAGGCGCCGTGGCGCTCGGGCACCCGATCGGGATGAGCGGCGCGCGGCTCGTGCTCACGGCGGCCTGCGAGCTTCGCCGGCGCGGCGGCGGGGTCGCGGCCGCGGCGCTCTGCGGCGGCGGCGGGCAGGGAGACGCGCTCGTCATCCGGGTGTAGCGAGGGGAACCCGGCGAACTGGTGTGATGTAAGCACCTTGGAATGATGTATACTCCGTCGCTGTGAGACGCCTTCAAATCAGCGTCGAGGAGGACCTGGACGAGGCCCTCACCGTCGAGGCCGCGCGCCGAAGGACCTCCAAGGCCGCGCTCATCCGGCAGTTCGTCCGGGAGCGCCTCGGGGGGAAGGCGCCGGGTCCCGACCCCATGGCGCGCCTGATCGGAGACATCGACGCCGACGCGGGCGACATCGACGAGGTCGTGTACGGGTCGTGAGGTTCGTAGACACCTCGTTCTGGATCGCTCTGCGGTTCCGGCGGGACGAGCGGCACCCCGACGCCCGGAGCCTGTGGGAAGCGGGAACGGGGTCCCTGCTAACGTCGGACCTCATTCTCGGAGAGACCTGGACCTTCCTGCGCCGGCGCGCGGGGCACCGGCACGCGCTCGAGTTTCTTGAAGCCGCCGCGTCCCTTCCGGCGCTCACGGTCCGGCACGTGGACGAGGATCTCGTGTCCGAGGCCTGGCGCTGGCTCCGACGGCACGACGAGCGGCCGTACTCCTTCGTGGATGCCACCAGCTTCGCCACGATGCGGCGACTCCGCTTGCGCGAGGCCCTCGCCTTCGACGGGGACTTCGCGGCCGCGGGCTTCGTGGAGGTCCGCCCGCCCCCGAAGAGATAAGAGGCGCGCGTCACGCGCGCAGCGCGCGCGCCCAGGCGAGATGCGCGGCGAGCCCCTCGTGGAGGGTCGTCCGCGGCTCCCAACCGAGCCGCTCGCGCGCGCGGGAAGTCTCGGCCCAGGTGTGGGGCATGTCTCCGCGCACGGCCTCCCGCCGCCGCACCTCCACCCCGTGGCCCACCAGCTCCTCGATGACGCGGATCGACTCGTTCACCGTCGCGCGGGTGCCGCCCCCGATGTTGTACACGCCGGGCGGAGCGCCGAGCGCGCGGCGCGTCGCTTCGACCGCGTCCGCGACGAACGTGAAGTCGCGGGACTGCTCCCCGTCGCCGAGAACCTCGAGCGGCAAGCCGGCCAGGGCCGCCCCGAGGAAGCGCGTGAAGGCCATGTCGGGGCGCTGCCTCGGGCCGTACACCGTGAAGTAGCGCAGCGAGACCGCCGCGAGCCCGTAGGCCGCGGCGTACAGACCGGTGAGGTGCTCGGCCGCGAGCTTCGTGACCCCGTAGGGAGACAGGGGGCGCGGGAGGTCCTCCTCGCGCACCGGGAGGCGCTCGGCCGCCCCGTACACCGATGAGGACGACGCGTACACCAGCGGCACCGGGCGCTCGCGGAGCGCCTCGAGCAGGCACTGCGTCGCAAGGATGTTGTTGCGCGCGTAGACCTCGAAGCGCTCGCCCCAGCTCCCGCGCACTCCCGGCTGGGCGGCGAGGTGGAAGACCCCGTCCACGCCGTCGAGCATCCCACGCAGGTCGGCCGTCCCGAGGTCGGCCTCGGCAAGCTCGAACCGGTCCGAGGCGCGCGCGGAGGCGAGGTTCCGCTCCTTGCGCTCGCGATCGTAGTAGTCGGTGAAGCAGTCCACGCCGAGCACGCGGCCGCCTTCGGCGAGCAGGCGCTCGCAGAGGTGGGAACCGATGAACCCGGCCGCGCCGGTGACCATGAGGCGCACGGTGGCAAAGGATAGCGCGCGCCGGGACGCTACTCGCCCGCGGCCCCCGCCCCCCCATCGGCGGCCACGAGCCGCGGCCCGACGGCCTCGGCGAGCGCCACGAGCGCAGAGAGAGGGCGCACCATCACCGTGAAGTCCTCCACGCGGCCGCCCGGATCGAAACGGAGGAGGTCGATCCCCTCGACCTGTCGCTCCCCGACCCGCGCGCGGAACACCAGGATCGAGATCCCGGACCCCTCGACCTGATCGGTGTAGCGGAAGTCCTCGAAGGTGTCCATGATGATCCGGAGCAGCCGGCGCACGGCGTCTTTTCCCTCGCGCGGCCGGAAAGTCGCGGGGCTGTGCAGCACGACCTCGTCGGCGAGCGAGTCCATGAGCGCGTCCAGGTCCCCCGCCTCGACCGCCGCCCGGAACCGCGCCGCGCCGCTCATGGCTCGAGATCTCTCATCCCCTCGCGGCGAGTCGACACGAGGGCAGCCATGTTCCCCCCGGAGTGCCGGTTCTCCGACATGATGCGGCAACTGTACGGGGCGCCCGGCCCGCTTTCAACAGGCACACCTTCCCGCCCGACGGAGCGCCCGGGCCCGATTCGAGCGCTCCGGAGGCCGGCGCTAGGATGAGGCGACCCTCGACCGAGGAGACACCGATGAGCGATTCCTTCCGCCTCTCCGAAGAGCAGGAGCTGTTCCGCGACACCGTCCGCCGGCTGGCCGAGGAGCGGATCGCTCCGCGCGCGGCCGAGATCGACGAGACCGACGAGTTTCCCTGGGACATCCACGCCCTCCTCGCCCAGAACGAGCTGATGGGCGTCGGGTACCCCGAGGAGTTCGGCGGCTCCGGTGGCCCGATCGAGTTCGCGATCATGGTCGAAGAGATCGCCCGGGTCTCCGCGAGCGCCTCGCTCATCCCGCTCGTGAGCCGCCTCGGCGCGATCCCGCTCTTCATCGCCGGCTCCGACGCCCAGCGCAAGGAGATCCTCACCGCCGTGGTTCGCGGCGAGCGCCAGATGGCCTACGCCCTCACCGAGCCCGAGGCCGGCTCCGACGCCGCGGCGATGCGGACGCGCGGGGCACGGGACGAGGGCGGCTGGGCGCTCTCCGGAACGAAGCGGTTCATCTCCAACGCGGGCATCGCCGACACCTACACGCTCTTCGCCGTGACCGACCCCGAGGGGAAGCGCGGTCGGAACATCTCGGCCTTCATCGTCCGCTCCGGCGAGCCCGGCTTCTCGCTCGGGCGCACCGAGCACAAGATGGGGATCCGCGGCGGCCCGACGCGCGAGGTGATCCTCGACGGCTACCACGCATCGGCCGACGACCTCATCGGCAAGGAGAACGAGGGCTTCACCTACGCCATGCGGACGCTCGACTTCTCGCGCCCGACCGTCGCCGCCCAGGCGCTCGGGATCGCCCAGGGCGCGTTCGACTTCGCGCTGCAATACTCGAGGGAGCGCAAGCAGTTCAACCAGCCGATCGCCGAGTTCCAGGGGATCCAGTTCATGTTCGCCGACATGGCCATGCAGATCGAGGCCGCGCGCCTGCTCGTCTACAAGGCGGCGACCATGGTCGCCGCGAAGGACCCGAGCGTCTCCTACTGGGCCGCGATCGCCAAGTGCTACGCCTCCGACACGGCGATGAGCGTGACGACCGACGCGGTGCAGATCCTCGGCGGGTATGGCTACGTCAAGGAGTACCCGGTCGAGCGCATGATGCGCGACGCGAAGATCACGCAGATCTACGAGGGCACCAACCAGATCCAGCGCTTCGTGATCGGTCGGCAGCTCACGCGCTCGGGCCGCCCGCGCTGATCGGGCGCCGGGGAAGCCCTGAGAGGAGGTCGAGAGGCGGTGCCCGGTGGAGACGCCGACCCCGGACCGGAAGAGAGTCCGGCGCCGGACGACGCCGACCCCGGAGGGGGCGCCGACCCGGCGCAGGCGGGCGCGCGAGGCGGCCGGCGCGCCGGCGCGCGCGCTGCGCGAGATCTTCCGCTACTGGCGCGCCGAGCGCCTGACGCTCCGCCAGGGCTTCGTCGCTCTCTGGATCTCGTCGGCCGGGGACCTGCTCGCCGGCCTCGCGCTCGGCGCGATGACCCACCGCCTGGAGCTGCTCCCCGGGCTCTTCATCCTGGTGCCGGCCGCGATCGGGATGCGCGGGAACATCTTCGGCGCGGTCGGGTCCAGGCTCGGCACGAGCATCCACGCCGGACTGTTCAGCGTGACCCGTCGCCGGAGCGGTGTCCTCTACCAGAACGCCTACGCCTCGCTGCTGCTCTCGGTCGCGATCTCGGCGTTCCTCGCCGTCGCCGCGCGAATCGTCTCGGCGGCGAGCGGCCTGCCCTCGATCTCGGTCTGGGACTTCCTGGCGATCTCGATCCTCGGCGGGGCGCTCTCGAGCGCGGTCGTGCTCGCGCTCACGGTCGCGCTCGCGCTCGTCGGGCACCGGCGCCACTGGGACCTCGACGCAGTCGCGGCCCCGGTCGTGACCTTCATCGGGGACACGGTCACCCTGCCGGCGCTGTTCGCCGCCTCCTACGTCGCGCAGCGGCATGGGGTGACGCTCGGCATCGGGGTGGCCCTCACCGGGGTTTCCATCGCCTCGCTCGTCGCCGCGCTCCGGACCAAGCTGCCGATCGCGCGCCGCATCGTTCGCGAGAGCGCGGTAGTGCTGATACTAGCCGGGACGGCCGATATCTTCGCCGGCACGATCGTGGAGCACCGGGTCGAGCGCTTCCGCCTGCTGCCGGCGCTGTTCGTGCTCATCCCGCCCTTCCTCGAAGACGCCGGCTCGCTCGGCTCGATCGTCTCGGCCAGGCTCCCCCCGGGCTCCTCACGATGGTCGAGGTCTCG
Organism: Acidobacteriota bacterium; assembly: GCA_016208485.1. GTDB lineage: Bacteria > Actinomycetota > AC-67 > AC-67 > AC-67 > JACQXY01. The sequence continues at coordinate 9,906 of JACQXY010000080.1, forward strand.
CTGGTGGCCGGCTACCTCGCCTCGCTCGGCGCCGGGATCGTCGCCTACGCGGCGGCGATGGCGACGTTCCGCTTCGGATTGGATCCGGACAACCACGGTGTCCCGATCGTGACGAGCACGATCGACCTGATCGGCATGATCTGCCTCGTCGGCACGGTCGTGTTCCTGGGAGTGAAGTGAGATGAGCGAGAGACGACGGACCGTCAAGGACCTCCTCGGCGACGCGAAGGATGCCTCCGAGCTGATGGTGGACCTCGCATACGCGGCGGTGTTCTTCGGGGACGAGAACATCGCGAAGGAGGTCCTGCGGCTCGAGGAGACGATGAGCGAGTCGATCGACGAGCTGCGCACCACCGCCATGCTCGCGGCGCGCAGCCGCGAGGACGCCGAGGCGATGAGCGGGGTCCTCCAGCTCGCGAGCGCGATGGAGAAGATCGGCGACGCGGCCGAGGACATCGCGCGCGTGGTGCTGAAGGATCTCGGCGTGCCGCACGAGCTCCGCGACGACCTCCGCCACGCGCAGGAGGCGGTCGCGCGCGTCCGCTTGCGCGACGAGAACGAGATGGAGGGCAAGACGCTCGAGGAGCTGGAGCTGCCGACCGAGACGGGCATGTGGGTGATCGCGGTCCGCCGCGACGTCGCCTGGATCTTCGACCCCGACTCCGACGAGGTCCTGCACTCCGGCGACGTGCTGTTCCTGCAAGGCCCCGAGGAGGGCATCGACCTCGTGCGCGCGCTCGCCGGGGCCCATCCGCGCCACCTCCCGGAGCCCGCGGCCCGGACGCTCACCGGGCTCGACCACGCCGTGGACCTGCTCGTCGAGATGAAGAACGCCGACGAGGTCGCCGTCGGGCTCGCCTACTCGGCGATCCTGTTCCGGGACAAGGGGCTCGCCGCGGAGGTCGGCGCGATCGAGGACGCGACCGACGAGATGCACCACGAGCTGGAGCGGTGGGTGCTGCGCGCGGTGAAGGAGGGGGCCGACCCCGACGAGCTTCGCGGGCTGCTCCACCTCGCGTTCGCGAGCGAGCGAATCGCCGACGCCGCCCAGGAGATGACCCGGATCGTCGAGGACGAGGAGGAGCCGCACCCGGTCATCGCCGAGGCGCTCGCCGAGACCGACGAGATCGTGGCCGAGGCCCGGGTGTCCGAGGACGCCCCGGCCGCCGGGCGAACGATCCGCGCGCTGTCGATCCGGACCGAGACCGGGATGGCCGTGCTCGCGATCCAGCGCGCCGGGCGCTGGATCTACCGGCCGCGCGCGGACTTCTCGCTTCAGGCGGGCGACCGGGTTCTCGCAGTCGGGCCGGAAGACGGCGCGGCCGAACTCGCCGACCTGTGCGGGGACCGGGGAGCCGACGACGAAGACTGAGGGAGGAACGATGGGGCAGGGAACCAAGCCGGCTCGCTGGTGGATCGCCGTCACGTTCGTCTTCGGCGCCGCCGGCGCGCTCACTTCGGTGGGGCTCTACAGCGCGAAGACCTACTCGATCCAACCGCTTCGGGTGGAGCTGTCGGCGATGCCCGCGCTCGCCGGCGCCTCTCAGCTCACCGTCCGCCCCCGCCCGGGCATCCAGACCGGATACGCGGAGGCCCCCACTCACACATCCCCCATCACCCTCCGCATGAC
>JACQXY010000081.1 GCA_016208485.1 Acidobacteriota bacterium
CTCATCACCGGGATCGTCCTCATCGTGCAGGTGCTCCTCTTCCCCGGCGGGACCGCCGGCGCGTTCGCGCGCCTGGAGGGGGGCATCTGGGGCCTGTGGCCGCGGGGCCGGACGGCCGCGCCGGCGCCGGAGGCGCTCGATGGCGCTGCTTGAGATCTCCGGCGTCGCCAAGCGCTTCGGCGGCGTGGCCGCGCTCACCGACGTGTCCATGCTCGTCAACCGAGGCGAGATCGTGGGGCTCATCGGCCCGAACGGCGCCGGGAAGACCACGCTCTTCAACTGCGTCTCCGGCCTCATCCCCCCGGACCGCGGGCGGATCGCCTTCGACGGATCCGATCTTGCCGGGCTCCCCCCGCACGCGCGGGCGTGGCTCGGGATCGCGCGGACCTTCCAGCTCGTGCAGACCTTCACCGCCATGACCGTCGAGGACAACCTCGCGGTGGCCGCGCACACGTTCACCGGGGCCGGGCTCGTCCAGGACGTCCTCCGGCTCCCCGGCGCGCGCCGGGCCGAGCGCGCGGCCCGGGAGCGCGCGCGCGTCCTCGCGACCTTCCTCGGCATCGAGCACCTGCTGGGCGCGACCTGCGGAGACCTGCCGTTCGGACTCCAGCGCCAAGTGGAGTTGGCGCGAGCCCTCTGTCTGCGTCCACGGCTCTTGCTGCTCGATGAGGCCGCTTCGGGGCTCGATTCGACAGAAACTGCCGCTTTCGCGGAGGTTGTCCTGAAAGCGCGCGCGGCCACCGGGGCGGCGGTCCTGTGGATCGAACATGACGTGCCGCTCGTTAGCGAGGTATGCGACTACGCCTATGTCCTGGATTTCGGGGAGCTGATCGCCGAAGGTACCCCCGCCGAGGTCGTCGCCTCCCCCAGAGTCCGGGAGGCCTACATGGGCTCGGGCGGTGCAGCCCCCGGCGCCGCCGGGGAAGCTCCGACCGCGGGGGTGCCCGCCGTCCGCACCAGGCGCCGCCGGGAGGGGGTCCGGTGAGCGGCGCGCTGCTCTCGCTCGAGGACGTCAGCGCCTCGTACGGTCGCGTGCGCGCGCTCTTCGGCGTGAGCCTGGAGGTCGCCGAGGGAGAAGCGGTGGCGCTGCTCGGGGCGAACGGCGCCGGCAAGAGCACGACGCTGCGCGCCATCTCAGGCGTCATCCGGCCCGAGGGCCGGGTCGTGTTCGACGGCAAGCGCATCGACCGCCTGGCCCCGGATTCGATCGCGCGGCTCGGCGTCGCCCACGTGCCCGAGGGCCGCGGGCTCTTCCCGTCCCTCAGCGTGATCGAAAACCTCAAGACCGGGACGTTCGTGCGCGCGGCCACCGAGCGCCCGGCCGGAATCGAGCGCGTGCTCGATCTGTTCCCGGTCCTGCGCGAGCGCCCGGGCCAGCTCGCGGGCACCCTGTCGGGCGGCGAGCAGCAGATGCTCGCCATCGCGCGCGGCCTGGTTTCGGAGCCGAGGCTCCTGCTCGTCGATGAGCTGTCGCTCGGGCTCGCCCCGACGATCGTCGGGAAGCTCTTCGCCCTCATCCCCTCTATCACCGAATCCGGGACCGCGGTGCTGCTGGTCGAGCAGTTCGTCGCCCAGGCGCTCGGCGTCGCGCGACGCGCCTACGTCCTGGAGAGCGGGCGAGTGGCGTGGACGGGCACGACCGAGGCCCTCGCCGGGCGCCGCGAGTTCGTCGAGGCCTCCTATCTCGGGCGGGCCGACGGAGGCCGCCGCAGGAACGCAGGCGCGCCGGAGTTCACCGAGCGCGTCCAGGTCCAGGTCCCGGTTGGCGAGCTGCGCGCCCTCCAGCGCCGCGCGGCCGCGGACGGCCGCAGCATCGAGGATCTCCTCGCCGAGCGCGTGATCGAAAGGGGACGACCGTGAAGACGATGCGCATCCTGCTCGCGATCTTCCTCGGCCTTGCCGCGGTCGCCCCAGGCGCAGGGCTAGCCTCCGGGCTGCCCGAGGGAGCCTACGCGGCGCTGGCATCCGGCGCCGGGACGACGGCGTTCTTCGACAGCGGGGCGACCGGAGGGGCCATCTTCCTCGCGAACGCGGCCGCGCCGTTCGCCGAGGCGATCGTGCAGACCGGTCCATCGAGCGAGGGAACCGCGTCCTACCTCTACGACCGCAACGCGGTGACCGGGCTGTACGCCATCGGGTCGTCGGCCTCGCAGCAGCCCACCCAACCGCCGGACCAGCTGCCGGAGGACCTGAAGGGGCCGTGGCGAGAGACCGTCGGCGCGCCGGGGCCGGCGTTCCCCGACCTCCAGATCACGGCGGCATCCCGGTACCCCGGAGTCGAGCACGCCGAGGCCGGGCACAACACCGACTACCCGGTCGTCCTCGGAGTACAGGACGGCCCGTCGGCCGGCATGATGCGCGTCCGGCAGAACATCGCGACGGCCGATTCCGACGCCGGCTCCACGAGGACGGACGTGCGGACCGGCGGGCTGGACATCACGGTCGGCACGGATCTGGTCTTTGCGGCCGGCGCTCAGCTCGCAGAGAGCGCGTCGAACGCGACCGAGGAGGGCGTGCGCGCCGACTCGGTCATCCGCGTCACCGACGTATCGATCGCCGGCGGCCTCGTTGAGATCGAGGAGATCCGCAGCGAGTCCCACGCGATCGTGGAGGCCGGCAAGAACCACGCGGCCACGACCTTCCTCGTCGCCGGCGCCACCGTCGGCGGCGTCCCGGTGACGATCGGCTCCGACGGTGTGCGCGCGGCCGACGCGCGCGACACCACGGCACCCGGCGTGGTGGATGCGATCAACCATGCGCTCTCCGACGCCCTCAAGGCCGATGGGGTGTCGATCGCGCTCCTCGCGCCGAGCACGTCCGAGGAAGACGGCGCCCGCGCGTCCACCCCCGGCCTCGCGATCCGGATCCAGCGACCGTCGGTGAGCGGCGTGCCGGACAACGTCGTCGAGCTGACCCTCGGCCGGACGTCGGCGAACGCATCGTTCACCCCCTACCCGCCCCCGATTGTCCTGCCGGTCACGATCATCGCGCCCATCCCACCCCGCGCGGTGACCTCGGTCGAGCTGATCCCCGGATCGGGGCCGGCTCCAGCCGGTCCGGAGGACACGACCGAATCCACGGGCGGGTTCGTGAGGGCGCAGATCCCCCCCGCGCTGGCGCTCTTCGTGCTCTGGCAGCTCTCGAGCTTCGGCGCGGTGGCGATGGCCTACTGGATGCGCATGATGCCGCGCGGGGTGAGACCTTCGTGACGACCCCGTCCGTGATCGCCCCCATCGCCTGCGCCGGCTGCGGCTCGCTCTTTCGCTCCGCCTACACCGACGGACGCTGCCCGGTCTGCGACTGGGAGGCACCCGGCGCAGGCGCCCCGCGGAGACCGGCGGGTCCGGCAGAGCGCGCCGCCGCGTTCCTGCGCAGACGGTGGGCACCGGCGCTGCTCGCGGTGGCCGTCGTGGGCAACATCGTGATCGCGGTGCTCGTCGCCTCGGGAACCTCCGGACACTGAACGCGGCCGGTTTGGGGTAGCGTTACCCCGAACGGGTCGAGGCTGGCTGGGATCTCGCCGGATCCGAGGCGAGCGAGGGAGGGGTCCTGATGCGGGACGACGGAAGCTGGAAAACGAGATCGTTCTGGCTCGCGACCGACGACTACACCCCCGCTCCACCGCTCGACGGCTCGACGTCCGCCGACGTGGTCATCGCCGGCGGCGGGTACACGGGACTCTGGGCGGCGAACTTCCTGAAAGAGTCCGACCCCTCACTCGACGTCGCGCTGCTCGAGAAGGACGTCTGCGGCTACGGCGGCTCTGGGCGCAACGGCGGCTTCGCCATGACGCTCCTCGACTTCAGCCTGCACCACCTGATGAAGAACCAGGGGCTCGAGCGGGCCCGCGCGGCGCACCTCGCCGTGGCCGCATCCGTGCACGCGATCGAGAAGTTCACCCGGGAGAACCGGATCGACTGCGAGCTGGAGGCGACCGGGTACTTCGAGATCGCGACGAACAAGTCCCACCTGCGCCGGCTCCGCCAGGACATCGAGGCGGCCGAGAGGACGGGCCTCGAGGGCTGGGACTACCTCGACCAGGCCGCCGCGCGCTCCAAGCTGGACACCCCGCGCGCCCTTGCCGGGGTCTTCGAGCGGGACTGCGCCGTCCTCAATCCGGCGAAGCTCGCCCACGGGCTCCGGCGCACCGCGATCGAGCGCGGCGTCCGGGTCTACGAGGGCACGCCGGTGATCGGCTGCGACGCCGCGAGCGACCCGATCCAGTTCCGCACGCCGTTCGGGACCGTCACCGCGACGCGTGGCGTCCTCGCGGTGAACCCGTGGATGAAGGACTTCCCGCCGTTTGGGCGCCACCAGGTCCCGATCTTCACCTACGCGATGGCCTCCGACCCGCTGTCGGACGAGCAGCTCGCGAGGATCGGGTGGCCCGGCCGCGAGGGGATCGAGGACAAGCGCAACTACATCCACTACTTCCGCCTGACCCGGGAGAACCGCATCGTGTGGGCCGGCGGCGACGCCGTCTACTACTACGGCTCGCGAACCGGGCCGAAGGTGGACCGGCGGCCCGAGACCTGGCGCTACCTGGAGCGGACCTTCGCGTGGTACTTCCCGCAGCTCGCCGGGATCCGGTTCCCATACAAGTGGGGCGGGCCGGTGGCGGTCACCGCCGACTTCCTCCCCTACATCGGCACGATCCAGCGCACCAACCTGCACTACGCCTTCGGCTGCAACGGCCACGGCGTCGCGCCGGCGCACACCTGGGGCCAGATCCTGCGCGACCTGTGCCTCGACCGCAAGACCGAGCTGACCGAGCTGCTGTTCGTCGGGCGCAAGGAGATCCCGTTCCCGCCGGAGCCTCTCCGCTGGGTCGGAGCCGAACTGACCCGCCGGGCTCTGAAGCGCCAGGACCGGCAGATGAACGCCGGGCGCGAGGTCGCCGAGACCGACCCGCTCATCCTGCGGATCCTGAAGAAACTCGGGTAGCCGGAGGGCGCCGGCCGAGTCGCGGGGCACCGCCGGGCCCATCCGGCCGTTCATCGCGCCGTCCGTGCACGGGCCATATCAGGGAGAGTCGACCTCGGCGACCAGCACCGCCGGCGAGATGATCCGCGCCCCACGCCACGTTCGCAGCCGGAGCAGGTGCTTGTCGCCGGAGACGATGACGCCGGCCCTCCCCGCAAGCGCCGCTTCCAGGACGCGGTCGTCGTCCGGGTCCTCTTCGATCTCGCACACGTGCTCGGTCGGCCTTGCCACAACGGCAATCGCCGCCACCTGAGCAACGGCCTCCGAGACGGCCCTGAGATCTCGGCCGAATTTCGCGCTGAGGACACGACCGAACTCGGCCAGAAGCGGAGCGGACGTCACAAGATCGATCCGGCGCTCAAGGGCGAGCCGGTACGCCGCTTCGGGCGGTCCGCCGGGGAACAGGAACGCGGACACGAGCACGTTCGTGTCGAAGACCGCCCTCACCGGCGGCGGATCTCCCCGATGAGACGCTCGACGTCCTTCTCGGTGGTAATGCACTGCGCCCGGGCCTGACCGGCGAAGGAACGCTGGAGGGACTCGAACCTCTGCGTCTCACGCCACACGCGGTACACGCGGAGCATCTCGCGGAACAGCTCGCTCTTGTTACGGCCTTCGTCTTCCGCGATCCGCGCGAAGTCCCGCGCGGCGTCGGGCGGCACGGAAACCGCCAGGACCTTCGATGCTCGCCTCATGTCATACTGAGTATGACTCGCCGGCTCTTCGCCGTCAACCCAGTGGCCGAAACGCCGCGGGCCGCCCGAAGGCGGCCCGCGCTCGGCCGGCTCACACAAACCCGGCCGGGGTCGCGATTGGTCGACCTACTTGAAACCGGCCGCGCAGTTCTGAGCTTCGGCCGCTGCCCCCCCATTGTGGGCCGGGGTCGTCGAGTCCGTATCGTCGGAATCCTCGCCGGTCGTGTAGTGGTCGCACCGGACGCCCTTGGCGTCGACGCGGACCCAGCCCGTGAGGCTCTTGTCCATCCCCTTGTTGCTCTCGTCGCCGTCGACCGCCACGTAGCCCTGCTCAGCGGAAACGATGACCCGGCCCTGGATGACGAGGCCGCCCTGGCTGCAGGCCTCGACGCCCTTCGCGCCGGCGAACAGGTAGACGCCGGCCACCGGGGCTCCCGTGCAGTCCACCTGGTTGTCCGTCTCGGTCGAGCCGCTCGGCCCGTTCGCGAACGCCGGCGCCGCGGCGGCGAGCACCACGAGCGCGATCAGAAGCAGTTTCCGCACCGACATCACCCCTTCGACTCCCGGACGGGTCGCCTGCCGCCCATCCCCGCCTCCCGCGCGACGGCCCGTCGCCGCCGGCAACTCTGCCCCTTGAGTTCGCCGCGGGATGCCCCGACTCCTGCTCGGGGCGCCGGGAGTCCCGGACAATCCGGAAGCTTGCCCCCTCGGACGGTCGCGCCCACGGGAGCGGGGCGGGTAGTCTTGCCCCCAGCCGCGAGAGGAGGAGCCGATGCCCGGAACGCCGAGCGCGTCACCGCTCTACCCCGACCCGCCGTTTCACTACGAGGACGCCGAGATGCTCGTGGCGATGTACGGGCTCGACCCCGAGCGCGCGCGAGTTCTGCTGCCACGCGGCCTGGAGCCCGGCGGCCTCGAGGCCTGCCTCGCGATCTTCGCCCGCTACCCGAAAACCACGATCGGCCCATACGACGAGGCCGTCGTCCTCGTCTCGGCCGAGTACGCGGGCGAGAGCGGCTTCTTCTGTCCCTTCATCTACGTGACGACCGATGCCGCGATGGCGGCCGGCCGCGAGGTGTGGGGATTCCCGAAGAAGATCGCCGAGATCTCCGTCGAGCGCGACGGGGCGTCGGCAAGAGCGTCGCTCTCCCGGAAAGGCGCGCGCGCGACGCTGCAAGCAACGCTCGGCGATCCGGCCGACCCCGCGACGGTGGAGGCCCTCGCCGGCGCGCCGATCTTCAACGAGAAGTTGATCATGTCGGTGACCGGCAAGGAGCCGGCGCTGCACGTGGTCACCTCGACCCTGCTCGAGCTGTCTCCGAAGACCGCCCTCGCAGGATCCGGGACGATCTCGTTCACCACCGGCCCCGAGGACGCCTGGGGGCTTCTCGCCGGCGAAGGCGACGAGGTCGCCGCCTTCTGGCTTGTCGGCGACGCCATTCTCCCTGCCGGACAGGTGGCCGGCTCGCTCGGCTGACCGGCCTCACTCGGGAACCGCTCGCTCGGCTACGCGCCGGCCGATCTCGGCCACGATCTCAGCTCGGGCCGTGTCGGGGGGTCCGGTCACGTCCATGAGCAGAACACGGCCCGCTTCCGCGTAGAGACGCTCGGCGGCGAGGTAGCGCCGACCGCGCCGGCGGCCTTCGGCTCTCAGGAGCTGAGCGGCCACGGCTGCCGCGAGATCCTTCGTGGCGGTGGCCGGACTGACGTCGGCGAGAGGCCGGAAGTAGCCCGCCGTGACGTCCCGCCCGAAGAACGCGTCCCAGAGCGCGTTGGCCACCCGGGGGTGGAGCCCGCGGTCTTCCGCGATCTGCTCGACGGCCGTCCAGATGCGCCCCTCGACTTGCTCGCGCACATCGAGCGCGCGGACCTGATGAAGCTGAGCCTCGAGGTGAGCGCGGACGAACGGGGTGACGTCGACCCGAGGGTCGAACCCGTTCCCAAGACACGCGAAGGCGCCGTAGTAGTCCGCCCTGTGGCGGCCCCACCACTCCTCGAGCGAGGTGAATTCCGGACGCTTGAAGCCCCCACGGTACATCGCAAGAGACGCGAAGACGCGGGCGGCGCGACCGTTGCCGTCCCTGAACGGGTGGATCGCCGCCACCGCGACGTGAATCCAAGCTGAGGCGAGCGCGGGGTGTCTCGGGTGCTCCTCCATCAGGCGGCATGCCTCGTCCACGAGGGCGAGCACGTCCGCGCCGGCAGGCGGAAGGAAGATCGCGTTCCCGGTCGACGTGTCGACAAGGTACGCGGGCCGGTCGGCGCGCAGCCTCCCGGCCCCCTCCGAGTGGCGGCCGCCGAGGACGCGGTCGTGAACCGCGACCAGGAGTTCCCGGCTCCACCGGAACGCGGGATCGTCCGCCCGCCGAAGGACGAAGCTCATCCCGTCGCGGTAACCCTCGACCAATCCTCGGTTCTCGGCCGATACCTCCGGGGCCGGCGCGCCCGCGAGGATCCGACGCACCTCGTCCACGGTGACCGGCACGCCCTCCATCGAGGTCGATGCCGCGATGGACTCTGCTTCCAGCTCCCTCCGCAGCCGCCCCGCCCAAGTCCGCGGAAGCGGTCCCCGATGGTCGAGCCGCTCGCGCCAGCGATCGAGTTCGTCACATAGATCGCTGAGTTGGGTCGCGCTGAAGGGCAACACGAGCATATAGTATCACTCAAACGCTAGCGATTACCCTCTGTATTCCATCGTGTTGAGAGCATCAAACTGGGCCAAACGGGTGATAGGCCGCCTCCCGAGTAGCTGCGGGGGTCTCTCAGGCGGCGGATCGCGCGACGACCGGTGCCCGCGCGCCGGCCGCGCGCCCGAGCCACCACATAACGAGCACGCCGATCAGACTCGCGAGCGCCCCCCCGCCGAGCGCCGCGCGCGCCCCGAAGACCTCGGAGGTCCATCCTGCGAGCGGGCCGCCGAGCGTGGTTCCCCCGAGGAAGACGATCCCGTAGAGGCCGATGACCCGGCCCCGCATCTCGGCCGGCGCGCGGAGCTGGAGCGAGGAGTTCGCGGTCGAGACGAACGCGATGCTCGACCCCCCGACCCCGGCGAGCAGAACGGACTCCAGCCCCAGAGAGGGCGCGAAGGCGGCCAGCAGACCGAGCGCGCCGAACGCGGAGGCGGCCCCGAGGAGCAGACCCCTCGTCGGGCGGCTCCGGCTGGCGGCGACCAGGGCGCCCACGAGCGCGCCCGCCGCCATCACGGAGGTGAGGAGGCTGTAGGTCCCCGCCCCGCCGCGGAAGACGCCGGTGGCGAGCAGGGGCAGGACCACCGTGAAGTTCAGCCCGAAGGTCGCGACGACGCTCACGAGCAGGATCGTGTCCCGCAGCTCGGGGGTCTTCCATGCGTGGCGGATCCCCTCCCGAACCTGCCCTCGCGCGCGGTGCGGCCGCGAGGTCGCCCGCAGGGCCCCTCGATCCATGAGCGCCAGAGCGAGGATGACCGCCCCGTAGGAGAGGCCGTTCACAAAGAACGCAGCCGAGAGATCCACCGAGGCGATGAGCGCCGCGGCGAGCGCCGGGCCGACGATCCTGCCGGCGTTGAACACCGCGCTGTTCAGCGCAACGGCGTTCGGCACCCCTTCTGGGCCGACCATCTCGGACACGAACGACTGGCGCGCCGGCATGTCCACCACCGTGACGCACCCGAAGAGGAACGCGAGCAGGTACACGGCGCGGATCCCGACGACGCCGGTCACCGTCAGCGCGCCGAGAGCAAGGGCGAGCGCCCCGGCCAGGCCCTGGGTGATCATCAGGATCCGCCGCTTGTCGGACCGGTCGGCGACCAGCCCGCCCCACACCCCGCCGAGGAACGACGGCAGGAACTGGAACGCCGTCGCCAGGCCGAGCGCGGTGCCGCTGTGGGTCAGGCGAAGCACGAGCCAGCTCTGGGCGACCCACTGCATCCAGGTGCCGCTCACAGAGACGAGCTGTGCGAAGAAGAACAGGCGGTAGTTGCGGACTCGAAGCGAGCGAAAGGTGCGCCCGGTCGCCCGCTTCAGCCCGGGTCCCGCACCTCCGGCTCGGGTCCGCGGACCGGCCACCCGCCTCACGGGGACTCCTCGTCGACGAGCCTCTCGAGGAGAACGACGGCGGAGTCGATCGTCGCCCGCTCCGCCTCGCTGAAGCGGCGGAGCCTCGCGGCCAGGTACGCGGTCTTGCGCCGCCGGCTCCGCTCGATCAGCCGGCGGCCCTCGGAGGAGATGCTCACGCGCGCCACCCGGCGATCGTCCGGATCGGCGGCGCGCTCGACGAGACCGGCAGCCTCCAGGGAGGCGACGATCCGGGTCGTCGTCGGGGGCTGCACGCGCTCCACGCGGGCGAGGTCGCCGAGGGTCACCGGCCCGAGGCGCTCGATCGCGGCCAGCGCCGAAAGCTGGGCGATAGAGACCGGCTCGTCGACCTGCTGCCGCAGCCGCCGGGCCAGCCTGGTCGCGGCCAGCCGCAGCCGGGCCGCCAGCTCCGTCTCCGATCCACCGCCCACGATCATAGTTCGCACCGCTAATTAGTATACCTAAGAATGCCCGCCGGTGCGCGGGGTCCGGGGCAGTTGGTAACCGGCGGGAGGATCAGCTCGGGGGCGAGGGCGCCGGGCCCCGGTCCTGGGAGCGGGAGCCGTTCGGGGCCCGCACGAGTTCCTCGACCGCGACCCGGAGGTTCTCGAGCAGGTTGCGAACGCTCACCTCGGCCGCCCGGCGCGCGACGAGGCGGTCCACGACGTCGCCCACGACCGAGCCCGGCGGATCGTAGCGGCCCGACAGCGCCACCTCGGTCTCCCCGTCGCCGGCCGGCCGCAGGAGGAACCTCCCCTCGAACACCGGGAATAGTGCCCGGTAGCCGGCGGCCTCCCACCGGACGGGAACGACGACCGACTCCTCGGAGATCTCCGGCTCGCCGAGGGTCACGAGGACGGCCTTGCGCATCGCCAGGGGGCCGCCCGGCGCGCGCCCGAGAGTGGCGCGCAGCTTCGTGCCGACCGCGTCCCCCTCGTGGCTCGCGATCCGCAGAAACGGCCGCAGCCAGTCCCCCGGACGGTGGGCGAGGATCTCGGCGACCACGCCGAGCGGACACCCCACCCGCACAGACTCTTGAAGCTCGGTCACGCCATCACCCGCCTCCCGCCCTCACTTATGGGTCGAGGGGCGAGAAAGGCACAGAGGCAATCTAGCCATGTGAACTAGTGCAGGTGCCCCACCGGGACCCCCACCTTCGATCAGGCATCAAGTCGGCGCGCGGCGGCCGCGTTCCCGAGCCAGCCGATCCGCCAAGAACACCTTGAGCAACGACTGATAGGGCACGTCCTTGGCGTTCGCTAGCGCCTTCAACTCCTCAAGCATCGTCACCGGCAGCCGCAGCGAAATGGCCGTCGTCGACGGCCTAAGGTTCGGAAACGACGGTTCGACGGCCTGGCTCCAGTCGAAGTACTCCGTCGTGTCGTGCTCCGCCCAGAACCGCCGCTCCGCATCCTCGGAGGCGAAGTGCGGAATCGGTTTTCGTGCAGTCCTCTTACTCCTGCTCATACCGCCTCCGTTCGTCCCGACTCATGTCCCGCGCCGAGATCACTCGCACCAGCGTCCCCCGCACCGTGAACACCACGCTGAGCAACCGCCCCGCGTTGGTCTGGCCCAGCGCAGCCCGCCGGGGCTCCCGCTGCGAATGCTTCTCATCGGGCGCTACACGAAGAGGCCGGTTGAAGAAGACCTGCTCGCACTCCGCCTTCGACACCTGGTGCAATTCCCAGTTCTTCTCCGCGTTGCCCCCGTCCCACTGGAACCCGGCATACGCGGTCAAGTCGTCGGGAAAGGGCGCCACACGGAAAGTATATGCCCAGTGTATACGGACGTCAAGTGGGCGACCCCTGCGGTTGATGGGGGCTCCTGACCCCGATGTGGGTCCTTCGGACCCCAAAGCCGGGTCAGGGGAACCGAATCACGCCTTCGCGGACGGCGACTGCGACGGCTTCGAGCTTGGAGTGCGCCTGCAGCTTGGTCAAGATGTTCTGCACGTGGTTGCGGACGGTGTGCAGGCTGATGAGCAGGCGCTCCGCGATCGCCCGGTTCGCCAGCCCCTCAGCCAGCAGCCGGAGCAGCTCGATCTCGCGAGGGGTGAGATCGGACCCGAGCCCTCGGTAGCTCCGGCGGAGCTTCGGGAGCAGGCGGGCGAGCATCGAGGGGGAGATGAGCGCCTCCCCGGCATCGGCGGCGCGGACCGCGCGCGCGACCTCCTCGACCGCCTTGTGCTTGGTCACGTAGCCGGAGCAGCCGGCCTCGATGGCCGCGACGAGCACCGCCTCGTCGGTGAACGAGGTGAGCATCACAACCCTGGTCTCGGGGCGCTCGGCCCTGATCAGCTCGGTCGCCTTCGCCCCGTCGCCGTCGGGCAGGTCGAAGTCCATCAGGATGACGTCCGGATGGTGCAGGCGAGCAAGGCGCCGGGCTTCCTCGACGCCGGAGGCGACACCGACGACCTCGAAGTCCGGTTCCTCTCCGAGGACCTTCATCAGACCTTGGGCAAACATCTGATGGTCGTCCACGACCATCACCCTGACATGCTCGCGCTCGCTCATGGGCGCCCCCGCGTCCCCGGACGCGCCGAGCGTACCACATACCGCCGGGCCGTCACCCGGCGAAGTACGTGGCCGCGATTCGGTCGCAGGCGCGCGTGGTGAGGGCCTGGTTCGTGAGCGTCGGGTTCGGTCCTCCGAGAGCGTTCGGCAGCACCGCGTTGTCGCACACGAACAATCGCCGGACCATGTGCGCCTCGTTCCAGGCGTCCACGACCGACGAGGCGGGATCGGTGCCCATCGACATGGTCGAGTGCACGTGCAGCAGCAGGGGCGGCCAGTCGGCGCGGTGGACGTTGACGGCCCCGGCGGCGCGGAGGATCTGTGCCGCCTTGGCGGCCAGCCACTCGCGGCGCGCGCGCGTTCCGGGAGTCTCGACCGCCCACGAGACGTACGGGACGGGTCCGTTCTCGTCGGGGTAGTAGTCCTGAGAGATGTCCACCCCGTTCAGGGGACGGCCGCGCGCGTCGCGCGCGGTGACCCGGTCGTCGTCGGTGATGACGAGCAGCGCCATGGACCGCTTGTAGTCGCCCATCGCGGCCTTCAGATCCGGGCCGACGATCCGGCCGCGCGTATCCCACGGGGGGGCCGACCCGTTCTTCAGGTTGTAGCCGGCGCGGCTGAACTCGTAGCTGCCGAAAGCGAAGAGCCCGGGCGACAGGCCGACAAGCTCGATCGCCCCCATTCCGGGGAAATCGCAGCGCGCGGCCGAGCCTTGTCCCGCGTTCTGGTTGACGTCGCGGTCGAAGGTGCCGACGACCCAGTCGAAGTGGTGAGTGGTGAGGCCGAGGCCGACCTGCCGGAACGGATCGGGGAGCCTCGAGTTCAGCCAGAGGCGGGGGTCCTCCACGGCGCCGGCGGACAGGATGACCACGTCGGCTGTCGCCTCCCCCTCGGCTCCCGTGAGCGTGTCGCGCCAGGCGACGCCGGAGGCGATTAGGCCCTCTCCCGGGGAGTCGCCGGTGAGCACGCGCAGCGCGAAGCTGTTCGGACGGATGGTGACCCGGCCGGTGTCCTCGGCGAGCGGCGCGTACGAGGCGTTCGTGGACCGCTTCGCCAGTTCCCGGACTGGGGCTTTGTTCGGGTGGCGGCAGCCGTGGATGCAGTGCCCGCACAGCACGCACCCCTTGATGTTTGGGTAGAGGAAGTGCTCCGTGGGTCCGTTGGTGTTGAGAGCCGGGTCGGGCGGAAGGACGGCGTTCGGCTGCTCGCGGTAGCCCCCCAGCCCCCATTGGTCCCGGGTGTCCCCGACGTAGGAGAGACCCGCCTGGCTCGCCCCCCAGAAGAAGAGATCCTCCTTGAGCGTCATGGGGGCGGCGGCGACCGGAAGGGTCGCCTCGACCTTCTCGAAGTAGGGCCGGAGCTCGCCGTAGCCGAACGGGAAGGGGTTGGGCTCAGGGCGTAAGGGGTCGTTGTCCTGCTGCCAGCCGCCGCCGTCGAGGAACGTCCGGCGGTAGGCGCGCGGGGAGTTGGCGAGGTAGATCTGCGTGGTCCCGCCGACGCCGGCCGTCTGCCACAGAAACGCGTTCTGGGCGAGGTCCCGGTACCACATGGGCCGGCTCCTGTCGGAAGATCCCCAGCGCAGGACGCCGTCCTCGGGGTTCACCTGGGTGTTCTCCATCAGGTAGTAGTCCTCGAACGGATTGTGCTTGGCGCCGGCCTCGAGGACGAGCACGCTCAGACCGCGCTCCCCCAGCTCCTTCGCCGCGACGGCGCCGCCGCCGCCGCACCCGATGACGATCGCGTTGTAGTCGCTCACGCTCCCTCACTCCTCGCGCTCGTAAGTCCTGCCCATTCGATCCGCCGTGCCGGGTGGGCGCCGTCAGGCCGGCGGCCCGGTCCGCACCTTGCCGCCGTCGTATCCGCGGAAGTCGGCGTGACCGTGACTCGGCCGGTAGCCGACCTGCTCCCACGAGGTGGTGGGAACGGGCTTGGAGTGCCAGCAGGTCGTGCTCCGCGAGCCGAACATCTCCCACTCGCTGTAATAGCCGAAGGCGGTGAACTCGACGAGCGCCCCCGCCGCGAACCGCACGGTCCCGACCCCCGAGGGATGCCCCAGCTCGGAAGGCAGCGGGGCGGGCGCGCCCTCGTCCATCAGGGCCATCGCATCCACCCGCTCCCGGGGCGTCGCGTCGGCGAACCGCTTGCCGCTCGCCTGGAGCGAGTACGCGTCGAGGCCACGGGCGAACACGTCGGCCATCGGCGCGAAGCCTTGGCCGGCCGGCGCGTAGAGGAAGTTGTCGAGCGAGTAGATCATGAAGTCGGTGATCCCGGCCTCGGGTCCGCCCGGCAGGCCGTCGTTCCAGCCCGCGGGCGCGCCGAGCCCCGGCACGACCATCTCGACGAGCGCCTCGATCGTTGCCCTGGTGTCGGGCAGGACGGCCGCCGCCGCGCGCCGGACCCCCGCCGGGACGGCCGAGCCGAAGGCTTGCCAGAGGGCGGCCCCGCCCCCAACGGCCATCGCGCGCTGAAGGAACTCCCGCCGCGTCCGGACCCTCCCGCGCGCGGCCCGCACGCCGGGCTCCTCGCCCGGCGCGCCCGGCGCGCGGGCATCGCCGCCATACGCCCCTCTTGTGTCCATCGCGACCCCCCTCTTGCCGGCATCATGCCGTTCTCGATCTGTTCGCCGTCGAGGGAGCGGAATCCTGCCGGATCCCGGAAAGCACCCGGCCCCCACGCGGGGGGCCGGGATGGTCGAGGAGCCGGGGTGGTTGCTACGGCGCGGGCGCCGCAAGACGGGCGAGGATCTGCTCAAGGCGATCGAGCGGGAGCTCCCCGGAGGTCCTCAGGACGACCTTCCCGTCGCGGTCGACGAAGATCCAATAGGGGTACCCCGTGAGACCGTGGGCAGCCGCGGCGCTGGAGTTCTTGTCGTCCCGCAGCACCGGCAGAGTCCAGCCCTCACGCTGCAGCCACTTGTCCGGCGGGTAATTCGGACTCGACGGTCGGACCGCCGTCGAGACGGAGATCAGGTCGACGTCTTTCGGCATCCCCTTGTTGTTGAGCCAAGCCTGGACTTGGGGGACCTCGTTCTGGCAGTGAGGACACCAGTGAGCGAGGAACACGATCGCCTTCGGCCTGCCGTCGTGGCGGACCTCCACCGGGTTGCCGGCGAAGTCGGTCCCGCTCAGCTCCGGAACGACGAGTCCGATGCTGGTGTCCGGAGCCTGCCCGTCGCTCATCGCCTTCGTGAATTCCGGCAGCGACGCCCCGGAGATCGTGACCGCGCCGACCACCTTCCCGGTCGGCGTCCCGCCCCGGGACAGGATCACCGCGGCGACCCCGAGCAGGACGATGAGTCCGGCGGCCACCACCATCGGCGACGGCCCCTTGCGGCGGTAGCGCTTCTTGCGGCTCTTGGGCCGGCCCTTGGCCGCGTACTTCGGTCGCTTCTTCATTTCCGCTGGCATCAGAAAGATCCTCCTTCTGCGTCATCTCCCGTGCCGCCGGCCGCATCGAATAGGCTCGCCTGCTCGACCCTGCCACCCGCGGCGGCGGCGCCGTCGTCCGGCGCGAGCCGCAGAAGAGTGGCGATAAGCGCGAACGCGCTGAGGGCCATGAACGGGAGCGAGATGTAGTGGAACTGCCATACCCAGGTCACGGTGCACGGCGCGTCGGCGAGGCACGCGGGAGAGGACTGGCTCGGGAATCGCTCGAGCTGGTAGTGGTAGACGGACACGAGCGCCCCGACGGCCACCATCGGCAGCACGTAGCGCCGGATCCCGCCGTCGCGGCGCAGGGCGGCGATCCCCAGGATGATGGCGAGCGGATACATCATCGTCCGCTGGTACCAGCAGAGCTTGCACGGCACGAAGCCTGCCACCTCTGAGTAGTACAAGCTCCCACCGAGGGACACGAGCGCCACCACCCAGGCAAACGGGAGCGCGGATCCGGCGAAGCTCTCGCGGAACCGGTCCCGGGAGTCCGCGGCGGCCGGTGAGACCCGCCCCGCCACGGCGAGGACGACGGCCGTGAGCACGAACAGGTTCGCCCCGACAGTGAGCATCGAGAAGAACAGCGACGCCGCTCTGGTGCTCGCGAAGGTTGCCTCCATCACTCAGCGCCGGATGCCGGCCGGCTGCGGGCGGCTCCCATCGGAGGAAGAGATGCGGGCGAGCGCGGCGCGGGACGCGCCCGGGGGGAGCAGATCGCCGGCCCGCCCGCGTCTGATCGAAAGGCGACGTGGAGAACGGCCCCCCCGCTGGGACCATCGAAGCCGGACCACCCAACGGCTTCCTCCACCACACCGAAGTCTACTCCCGCGCGCGAGGTCCCCGCCGGAGAAGCCTCCCGGGTGTGGAGAGGCGCGCGGTGCCCGGTCTCGCTCATCATCCCCGCC
Source organism: Acidobacteriota bacterium (assembly GCA_016208485.1). Lineage (GTDB taxonomy): Bacteria > Actinomycetota > AC-67 > AC-67 > AC-67 > JACQXY01. Next base: position 16,580 of record JACQXY010000081.1, read on the forward strand.
CCGCCCGCGACTGCTCGCGGCGCTCCACGGCGTCCATCTCCTCGACCAGGGCGGCGAACCTGTCCTCGCCGA
>JACQXY010000077.1 GCA_016208485.1 Acidobacteriota bacterium
ACGCAGGATCGACGCCGGAGCCTGTTTCGGCCGGCGAGCCGGCGGACAGCTCCTGCGCGACGGCGACGATCGGCTGCGAAGTGAACAGCGTGTTGCCGCCGTCGAGGGGCGCGATCATCGTGAGCGCGGGGGCCGCTCCGTCCACGATGTACGCGCCGGCCACCGTCCTCGACAGCGCCGTCGACGTCGCGCAGTCGATGACGACGCTCGAGTACGCATAGCTCGCGTCGGGAATGCCGCCCGGCACCGCGAACGAGCCGGTCCAGGTGCTCTGCCCGCCCGGCACGCCCTGGGATAGCTGCAGCGCCACCAGAGTGCTCGAAGTCGCATCGGTCCAGTTCACGCAGGAATCGAGCGGGGCGTAGCTGCGCGCGGTGATGGCTAGGGTCTTCGGCGGGACGTTGTTGAACGCGCGCGGGCTCACGTCCGCGGCGTGCAGGTAGAAGAGGGAGAAGTCGACCGAGCCGAGCGCGTCGACGGGCGAGACTGTGCGCGAGGTGCCCTCGAACCCCTGACGCGAGATCCTGACGACGTAGTTCTGGACGCTCGATTCCTCGAGCCGGTAGCGACCGCTCGCATCCGAGTAGACCGTCTGGTGGCCGTCGGTGAGCGCCGCCCCGACGACCGCATCTCCAACCGGATCGGTCACTTGCCCCTGGATCGTCATCAGACCGATCGCCTGGACCGGTGCCATCGGGATCGACATGAGACCCGCGAGGGACACTACAAGCAGTACCAGCCGCCTCCGCCGTCCGTTCATCGCTGCCCCCTCCTTTCGCCTGCCTACGCCGTCAGCCATGCGATCGTGCCGTCGACCGCCCAGATGCCGCAGCATTGGGCGCCGGGGGGCGTTTGCCATGGTCCGATCGTCCCCTGGACCCACGACCTCGCGGTCACCGTCCCCGCCACGGCGTAGGCCACGCGGGCAAGCGGATCGACGTTGTAATTGGGCACGGGACTGCAGCACGCGTTGGCTGGGAATCCAAGATTCACCGAGCCAAGCCCCGTGAGCGTCGCCGCAAGGTTGTGCTGCGATTGGTACCCCCAGATCCTCGCGTCGCCCAGCTCCTCAGAGAACGTGTCGCAGTCGCCGATGAGCGGGCACACTCTCACCTCGACGAAGACCGTGTCCGAAGCGGTCTCATAAGCGAGCACCGATGCGAACGCGCGTTCCCCTTCAGCGTTCGCGACGTGCGACGACCCGGCGACGAGGGAAACACTCTGGACCACCCTCGTGTCGGCAAGCGCGGGCCGCCCGCCGGTCAGCACACCGAGCAGCCCCACGAGCGCGGTCACGACTCCCATCCGTTTCATGCCTCACCCCCCAATCCTGCAAGCGCCGTTCTCGTAGACGAACATGAAGTAGACCCCCGCGCGGAACGCGTAATCGTCCGCCGCGTCCTTCGCCCGGTACTCGGTTCCGGTCATCAGTTCGAGGCTTCTCGCAGGCCAGGGGTTCCAACTCTTCGGGGTCCAACGGTTCCACGCGCCCTCGGCCGCCAGTTCTCTTTGAACACGGGGCTTGCCGTCCGGCCCGATGCTCGACCGGTAGGTCTCCCCGGCCCCGTCCTCGAAGTCACCCTGCAGCGGGTAGGCGTACGAACCGGCAATCGTGACCTCGGTGAGATCGGCTGGGTTCCCGACTTCATAGACGAGCGCCCCGCTGTCCTCCCTCCGCATCCAGACTCCCTGGAAGCGCGACGGCAACTCCACGTCCTTATGGCCGGCGGTGACCGCGCGCAGCCCGGTGCGCGTCCAGCCGCGGGTCGCCTCAACCGTGTCGGCGAACTCCTCGAGGCTCGCCGTGGCATGCTTGGAACTGTCCGCCGCGCAAGCGGTCTGTCCCGGGTGCACATCGCTCTGCTGCCAGGCTGCGATGACGGCAGGCGAACCCGACTTCGAAATCCGGTAGTAGCGGTGGTGTCCGAAAGCTCGGAACAGATAACCGCTTCCGGAGTAGGGCTCGCCGGCCACCCAATAGGTCCGGTGAGCCGCCGGCAGCAGGGCCTGACACTGCTGATCCACTCCGCAGTACTGCCTGGTTGGGTTGCTCGGCTCGCGCCAGGGAACCCCCGCGGTCGTCGGACTCCCGTTCAGCTGGTCTAAGCCCGTGCCAGCCACGTTCGCGACGACGAACGCGCGAGTCCCCGCGACCGTCAGGTAGACCTCTGGATACGTTCCCATGCACACCTCGGCCCCCCCGGAGTCCAGCGTGCACTCGACGAGCCCGCTCACGAGGCACGACCCGCCCGTCGCGCAGTCCAGCGCGTCGCGAAGGGGATCCAAGGATCCCAAGCCCACACCGACGGGTGTAGCAGCGAGACTGAGGGTCACCTCGCCGCCGGTGAGCTGATAGGCGGTCGGGACCTGCACGGTCACCGGACCCACCTCGAGCGTCTCCCCCGCCAGAGAGATCTCCAGAGGCAGGCGTGATGGTGACAACACCGCGTACTCATGCGACGAGCTGCGAGGGGCGACACCGGGGTCAACCCGGACTTCGACCCCGGCCTGCCAGAATGCGACTCTGGCCTCGTCCACAGGAATGCGAACGACGGCGGTACCGGCCCCGGTGGACATGGAGGAGCTGAGCGAGAACCGGGACGGAGTGACCTTCACCGGAACCGACGCGAAGGTCACCTGCGTCGTGCCCGGACCGAAGCTGACCACGATGGGATCGACCGAGGCGGTACCCGGCGTCGAGCTGAACGACGCCACGTTGAACCGCCAGCTCGTGCTCGCGGGGTTCCCCGCCGAATCCATGGCGCTCGCAAGTGCGCTGTGCAGCCCGAGCGCAAGATCACTCGCAGGCGTGAAGCTGAGAAGCCCGGTGGCCGCGTTGAAGGAGGCAGCAACGGCCGCACCGTCGAGCGAGAGCTGCGGGGTGGCGGCGTCAATCGCGCTCAGGGAATCGGTGATCCGGACCGCAATGTCCGGCCGGAGCGCCGTGGTGTTGTGGTCGGGAGCGGGGGACTCCGGAGTGAGTGTTGGGCCGGCGGTGTCCACGATCACCGGGATGGTCGCGGTCGCGGAGTTCCCCCAGTCGTCGGTCGCGGTGAGCGCGGCCGAATACCTGCCGTCCGCGACGAGCGCGCCCGAGGAGTCGCGTCCGTCCCAGATCGCCTGGACGGAGTTCCCCGACCCCGAGAAGGACCCCACCACCGCTCCACCTGCGTCCTTGATGTCGAGCGCCCACGCGGCGGGCGACTCATCGGTTAGGTTCGCCGAGATCGTGGAGGAGTCCTTCACCCCGTCGGAGTTCGGGCTGAAGGCGGAGGGAACTGCCGCAAGGCCCGAGATCACGGGCGCCCAGATGTCCCCGAGCACAAGTGCGATCCGAAGCGCCGAGGAGGAGATTCTCGCGGTCGTGGCCGTCCCAAGCACCGCCCGGGAGTCAAGGACGTCTCCCGCAGGGGAGTCCGCGGCGCCAGATTCCGAGTAGGTGTAGGCCGCCCCCGGGGAGGCCGACGCCGTGGTGCGGTTCACCCCCGCCGTGCGGTCCCTGAGCAAGACGTCGGCCGCGCCAGACCCAAGGACCCTTTTCACGGTGCGCGCCCAGGTTCGGTGCCCCTCTCGCGCGGCGGTGATGGGTGCGGACAAGAGGAACCCGAGGTCCTGGCCGTCCAGTTGCAGGTCCCTCGGCGCGCTGACGCCCGGGAACCACCCGACGGTCTCGGCGAGCCCCTTGGGGTCGGTCGCCCTCTGGGAGAGCACGAGATCGACCGAAAGGAGATCTGCCTGGGCCCCGGTCCCTGAGACGAGCACCTGGACCTTGTAGAGAGCACCGCCTGCGAGCGTGAGGGGACCCGACTCCAGGGACCGGTAGGCGGGAGGACGCGAAACCGAGGAACTCGACGCGGTCGAGATAGCCTGGAAGCTGATGGGGGAACCCCCAACCACGGCCCCTTGCGTGCTCACCAGGCGAACCTCGAAGGCGTCCCCCGCGGTGAGCCTGGCGGTCGCCCGGAGCCTCACCTCGGGCGCGGGATGAAAGTCCGAGGAGACGTGGCGGTAGAGCACGGGATCGGCGAGGTCGGCGGCGGATGTGCTCGTGATCGCAAGCTGCTTTGTGGCCATAGGGACCCTCCCCACCGTCGCCTGGATCGTTCCTTGCTGGTGGATCCCGACGTAGGCCTTGCGCAGACTGAGGGTTCCGGCAAGGGTCCCAAGCGGCTCGGCGACGATCCGGTCAAGAGGGGTATCGGCCCCGGGCCATAGGAGTGCGGAGGACTTGAGGGTCGGGGCCGTATCAGACGGGGCGAAGACGACCGCCGAAAGCTCGGATCCGGCGCCGTCGAGAAGGCTCACCCTCCAGCCGGCCTGGGCCTGGCCGCTGACGGCGCCTGCGACCTCGAAGGTCGCCGCGGGCTCTGGGTCAAAGGCTGATGTCCCGCCGGGCAGAACCCCGCGCTTGAGATCGAAGGTGGTCGCCTGGGCAAGGGTATCGGCGGTCTCTGACAGAAGCTCCCAGTTCTCGGCGACCCCGCTCGGCTCTGCGGCCGGGGCCGGGGACGCAGGGAGGCCAAGGACAAGGGTGAGCGCAATGACCGCGGCAGGGAGGTGAGGCGCGCGCCGGGAGCGCGAGGGGGGCAAGATCGAGGTGGGGATGATCCTTCGGCACCCCACTCTTGCCACCGGCATCTCCTTGGACGACGCACCATGCCCCGTGCAGGGTTGATGGCACGTATGGAGGCTACGGAATCGTACGCTCCGATAGCCGGTGTGTCCATGAAAGGCGCAGAAGAAGAAGAAGAAGAAGAAGAAGCAGAAGCAGAAGCAGAAGCAGAAACTCCCAAAGATTCAGTCGCTTGGGTCGGGTGCCACGCTCCGTGGCAAGATGTCGCGCCCCGGCGCGCCGACGCCTTCCGGGGCGAGGCGTTCCTCGCCACCACGCCCGAGGAGGTTCGCTCGGGCGCCGGAAGCGTCTACCACCAGAGCTACGCGCTGGAGATCCTCGCGCGCGCGGCGGCCCGGGCGCTCATACCGGGGGCGCGAACGCGATCGAGGCCACGATTCGCTCCGCGATCTCACGGTCGCGCGCGCCGACGGCGGTTCCGAACCAGACCATGAGAAGGCTTCATGCACGAACTGAATCGCCACGAAGGCCGCGGGAGACCGTGCATGTCGATCGTCTACACCGAGCGCCGGCGCTCCTGCGCGAGTGCCCCGGCCGCGTACGCGAGGCGCAAGGCTTCCTCGAGCCACGCGAGGCGCGCGGCGGGGGTCGCCCGAGAACCCGCCAGGATCTGGTCTCGCCGGTGCGCCTCCCAGGTGACCGGCCACTCCGCCGACTCGTCCGGTCGCTCAGCCATCGCCCGACTCCCGGTTCTTGCGGATCTCCTCGAGCGCGCGGGCGTCCTCCAAGTCGAGCGGCCGCCCGGCGTCGCGCTTGATGCGGATGAGATCCTCGATCGACGCCAGCCGGGCTATCGTGTTCCCGAGCGGCACGGCAACCGATCGCTCCCACAGGTCCTCGAAGGGCGCGGGCTCCTCGACGAACAGATCCACTTGGCGCAGGGGGGCGTTCGGATCCCTGAGGGAAAACACCTTCATGTGCCGGTGGGCGACCCACTCCTCGCGCTTCGCGGGATCGGCGAAGTCGGCGGGGTCGACCGGGGCCGTCGGCCTGAGCCCGATGCTCGTCAGAGCCTCCACCGCCTTCCGAGCCTCTTCCGGAGACAGATCCACGACGAGGTCGACGTCCGCGGTCAGGCGCGCGTATCCATGGAGCACGACGGCAACTCCGCCGACGGTCACGTAGCGGACACCGCTCCGCTCAAGCGCCTCGAAGATCGGCTCGAAGACCGACACGACTCCAACTATACGGCCAGGGGAATCCCGAAGTAGGGGAACAGGCGCGCGGCGGTCTCCTCGGCCGATCGGCGCGCGCCTTCCGCGGCGTCCTCCGCGCGCTCGGCCGGGATCGCAAGCGGGGGGTCGGTGAGCCGGTCCGGCAGGGCGCGGGCGCCGCGCGCGCGCGCGATGTCGGCCCACTCGCCCGGGATCTCCTCGGACAGATCGGCGCCGCACATCTCCGCGAAGTCGATCGTCCAGGCGCGCGGGACGACCGAGTAGATCTGGTAGCCGCCGCCGCCGAGCGCGACCCACCGCCCCGCGCAGAGGGAGTGCGCCAGATCGTGGAAGGCGCGCGCGATCCAGCGGTAGGTCTGAGTGACGAGCGCGAGATGCGCGAGCGGGTCGGTTGCGTGGGTATCGCACCCGAGCTGGGTCACGAGGACGTCGGGACGGAAAGCCTCCAGGAGCGGCGGAACCACGCGCTCGAACGCCGCGCGGTAGGCGGCGTCGCCGGTGTACGGCGGAAGGGGCACGTTCGCCTTCGTTCCCTCGCCGGGCCCGCGGCCGATCTCGTCGGCGAACCCGGTTCCCGGGAACAGGAAGCGGCCGGACTCGTGAAGCGAGATCGTGAGCACGCGGGGATCCTCATAGAAGACGAACTGCGGGCCGTCGCCGTGGTGGACGTCGACGTCGACATAGGCGACCCGCCCGGCCCCCTGGTCGAGAAGCCAGCGGATCGCGATCGCGGGGTCGTTGTAGACGCAGAAGCCGCTCGCGCGGTCGGGCATCGCGTGGTGGAGCCCGCCGGCGGGGTGGAAGGCGTGCTCGGCCCCGCCGCTCCAGACCTCCTCGGCGGCGACGATCGACCCGCCCGCGATGAGCGCGCTCGCCTCGTGCATGCCGCGGAAGGCCGGGTTGTCCCCGAGGCCAATCCCCCAGCCGAGGACGGCGCGCGCGGGGTCGCGCGAGATGCGCTCCACCGCATCGAGATACTCGGGGACGTGGACGGTTTCCAGCTCGACGCGGCTCGCGGAGCGCGGCTCGCGGAGCGCGACGTTCGGCCGGTCGAGGAGCCCGTAGGCGCGCGAGAGTTCCACGGCGAGCTTCACGCGCACCGGCTGTAGCGGGTGCTCCGGCCCGAAGTCGTAGGCGATGAACGCCTCGTCCCAGACGAGAGCAGTGCGCTCACTCACCTAGCTCCCGCCTCCGATGAGATCGTCCAGATGCAGATAGACGAGCGTCCCGTCGACTCGGCGGAACCCCTCGTCGTTGCTCAGCAAAGCGCTGCACCCCGTCCGAACCGCGGTTGCCGCGATGAGCGCGTCACCGAGGGAGAGCCCTCGCTCTGCCCGGATCTGCGCCGCCTCCCGGGAGATGTCCCGTGTGACATCCGCGAGCGACAAGCCCGGCCAACCCTCGAGGAGTTCGCGGATCACCCGGACCTTTCCCGCGTCTCCCAGCCGCAGCGGTCGGACGAGAAGCTCGGTCTCAGTGACGACCGACGAGACCAGCGCGAGCCTGCCCTCTTCCGCCATCTTGAGGACGCCCTTGATCGCGTCCGCTCTAGCCCCCTCGCCCACAAGGAAGTAGACGAACGGCGCCGTATCCACGGCGACCCGGTCGTGTCCGGCGAGACCGGCCGCTAGTCGAGGGGATATCGGTCCCATTCGCGCCGCATCTCGCGCACGTAACGGTCGGGGTCTCCGTAGACGCCCCGAAGGGCTCCGCAGAGCCGATCGATGCTGTCCTCGACCCGCTCGATGATGAGCCGGCCGTCGTCGAGACGGAGGGCGACTCGCGATCCGGGACCGATCCCCAGCGCCCGGCGCACCCACGAGGGGACCGTGATCTGGCTCTTCGAGGAGAGCTTCGCCGTCGTCTTCACAGCAAGAACCTACGCGCGGAGCGCGGGAATGTCAAGCGCTTAGGTAAAGCGCTTTACTCGACGCCCTGCGCTTTCTGAAGTTTCCCGGAGAAATCGACCGATACGGCCTTCCACTCGGTGAACTCGTCCAGGGCAGTTGGCCCGGCCTCGCGGTGGCCGTTGCCCGTGCACTTCATCCCCCCGAAGGGGAGCTGGACCTCGGCGCCGATCGTGGGGGCGTTCACGTAGACCACGCCGAACTCGAGCCCCTCGATCGCCTTGAAGGCGCTCGACACGTCGTGGGTGTAGATCGCGGCCGAGAGCCCGTACTGAACCGAGTTCGCGACCTCGATCGCCTCCTCGACCGACCCGATCTCGATCAGCCCGGTCACCGGCCCGAAGATCTCCTCCTGCGCGATGCGCATCCCGGGAGTCATCCCGCCGAAGACGGTCGGAGCGATGAAGTTCCCCTTCGCGTGCTCGCCCGTCTCAAGCGCGTGGCCGCCGGCGAGCACCGTCGCGCCTTCCGCGCGCCCGATCTCGATGTACTCGAGGATCCGCGCCTTCTGCCGCTCGTTGATGACCGCGGCGAGCTCGACGCCCGGATCGGTTCCCGGACCGACCTTCATGGTCGCGACGCGCTCAAGGAGCCGCTTGCGGTACTCGCCGAGGACCCGGCCGTGAACGGCGATCCGGCTCGTCGCCGTGCAGCGCTGGCCGCTGGTCGCGAACGCGCCCCACGCGCCGGCCTCCACCGCGAGATCGAGGTCGGCGTCCGGCATCACGATCAGGATGTTCTTCGAGCCCAGCTCGAGCGAGCAGCGCTTCATCGCGCGGCCGCACCGCTCGGCGACCTGCCGTCCGACTTGAAGCGAGCCCGTGAAGGACACGCAGCGCACACCGGCGTGATCCACCAGCGCGGAGCCGGCCGGCTCCCCGAACCCGGTGACGAAGTTGAGCACCCCGTCCGGCAGCCCGGCCTCCTCGAACATGCGCACGAGACGGAGGGCGAGCAGCGGGGTGTCCTCGGCCGGCTTGAACACGACGGTGCAGCCGGAGACGAGCGCGGGGAAGATCTTCCACGCCGGGATCGCGATGGGGAAGTTCCACGGCGTGATCAGGCCGGCGATCCCGATCGGGTGGCGAAGCGTCATCGAGAACTTGTTCGGAAGCTCGCTCTTCGTCGTCACGCCGAACATCCGGCGGCCCTCGCCGGCCATGTAGAAGGCGAAGTCGATCCCCTCCTGGATGTCCGCGCGGGACTCCTTCAACGTCTTGCCCATCTCGCGCGCCATGAGCGCCGCGAGATCCTCCTTGTCGCGCTCGAGCGCCAGCCCAACGCGCAGCACGTAGTCGGCCCGGCGGGGCGCCGGAGTCGCGGCCCACGCGGGGTAAGCGGCCCGAGCGGCTTCGACGCACTCCGCGACGTCGACCGTGTCGCCGGCCGGGAACACCGCGACGAGGTCGTCGCGATCGGCCGGGTTTCGATCCTCGAACGTGTCGCCGGAGTGGCCGGTGATCCAGCGGCCGCCGGCCAGGATGTCCAGGTGCTCCTCCGCCATGTCACCCTCCCGACTCAGGACATCATCGTAACCACTTCGCCATGAGCACGAGGTCGAGGTCCCCTTCCGGAAAGCGCGCCGCCGCGCGCTGGACGCCCTCGACCTCGTAGCCGAGGCGTTCGTAGAGCCGGCGCGCGCGCTCGTTCGAGGCGAAGACTCCGAGCTCGAGTCGCTCGACGCCGTGCTCGCGCGCCCAGGTCTCGACGCCGGTCAGCAGTGCCCGTCCGACCCCGATGCCCCGGGAAGGCGAGCCGACGCTCAGGCCGATCCGCGCGCAGTGCGAGTCCGCAATTCGGACCCCGCGCGAGCACTGGAGGGACCCGGCCACTTCCCCACCGACCTCCGCGACGAGGGTCACGCCTCCAGGGCCCCAATCCATGCGACGGCGCCGCCAGAGGCGCGCACTCCACAGTTCCCCGACAGTCACGGTGAGCGTGCGCGGATGCTCGCCGGCAGCCTCGCGCACGATCGCGAGCGCCGCTCGCCCGTCTCGAGCACGGGCGGGACGGACGAGGCCCGCCCGGCCGTCCCCGGTCGTGAAGGGCGTCGCGAGACTCACGGCGCGGCGCAGGTCAGCGCTGCCCGGAGTTGCCGGCCGCGAGCTCCCTGGAGCGCTCGGTCGCCGCGCGCACGGCGTCCAGGAACGCCGACCGCACGCCGGCCCGCTCGAGCACGCGCATGGCGGCAGCGGTGGTCCCCCCGGGGGAGGTGACCATCTCGCGAAGCTCGACCGGATGCTTCCCGGTCTCGCGCAGCATCCGCGCGGCGCCGAGAAGCGTTTGCACCGTAAGCTCGGCGGCCACGTCGCGCGGCAGGCCGACGCCGACGCCGGCCTCGATCAGCATCTCGGCGAGGAAGAAGACGTACGCGGGCCCCGTCCCCGAGAGACCGGTCACAGCGTCGAGGTGCTTCTCGGGCAGGCGGACGGTGCGTCCGACCTTCGACAGGATCTCCTCCGCGTGGGAGACGTGCCGGGGATTCGCGTGCGATCCGGCGGCGAGCGCCGCGACACCTTCGCGCACCAGGGCCGGGGAGTTCGGCATGATCCGCACGACCGCGACCCGGTCGGCGAGCCGCTCCTCGATGTGGGCGATCGGGATCCCGGCCGCGATGGAGATGACCAGATGCTCCTCGGTCACGACGCGGGAGATCGAGTCGAGGACGGCCTCCATGTCCTGCGGCTTCACGGCGAGGAGCACCGTCTCGGACTGGCGCGCGGCCTCGGCGCCATCATCGGTCACGCGGACGCCGTAGCGCTGCGCGAGCTGCTCGCGTCGGCCCTCGTGGATCTCCGCGACGACGATCTCGGCGGGCGATGCCCATTTCGCGTCGATGAGACCCCCGAGCAGCGCCTCGCCCATCTGGCCGCCCCCAAGGATCGCGAGCTTGTACAACACGCCGATCAGCATACCGGGGCGGCCCGTCTCGCCGCCCGTGCTAGCATCGCCGCCCTGATGGGCGCGGATCCCGTTGTGGAGCACAACCGGCGGATGTGGGACCGCCTCGCGCGGGCGGGCATTCCCTACACGCGGCCCCAGGGGAGCCCACCGCGCTCCCGGGCCGCTCTGCGCCGATTCCTCGATCCCGAGTCGCGGCTGAAGGGAGTCCGGATCGCCGGCGCGCGCGTCCTCGCGCTCGCGGCGGGCGGCGGCTGGGATCCGGTGGTCTTCGCCATGCTCAGCGCGGAGACCACCCTGCTCGACCTCTCCCGCCGCCAGCTCGACACGGTCCGCGATCTCGCGCGGCGCCGCCGGGTCGGCCTGCGGATCCTGCAGGGGAACATGAAGGACCTCTCGCGCTTCGGCCCGGAGGAGTTCGATATCGTCTGGCACGCGCACTCCCTCGTCTTCGTGGACGACGCCGAGCGCGTGCTGCGGGAAGTCGGCCGCGTGCTCGCGCCGGGCGGGACGTACGTGACCTCCACGATGCACCCGACGACTCTCCGCCTCTACGGGACATATCGGGACGGCGGCTGGAGGCCCCGGACTTCCTACTTCGACGACGGACCGATCCCGCACCGGGACCGGCGCGACGCGACGTGGGAGTTCGACCGGATCCGTGTCGTGGCACCGACGATCGAGTACGGCCACCGGATCGAGACGCTCGTGAACGGCATCGCCGCCGCAGGGATGTGGGTCGACGGACTCTGGGAGCACTCGCCGGCGCCCCCGGACCCGAGCGCCGAGCCGGGCAGCGACGATCACCTGGAGTCGGTGTTCCCGGCATTCCTCGAGATCCGCGCGCGGAAGCCGGCCGGCGCACCCGGCGCGCACAAGCATCCCGAATAGCGACCGATCGCCGGGCGAAGGCCCCAGATGGGTCCCTCACCCCCGGAGAACGAGCCATGCGACGCGTAGCCACTAGGCCGGCAATGATTAACCCCGTCAGGCTATCGACCCCTCCGCGCGACGCGGCTACCGTTGGGGCCGTGGCGCAACGCGTGGGTGTCGCAACAACGGGGGAAGCATGATGAGCAGGGCACAGGGGGCGGGGTTGGAATCGGGGGGCCCGGCCGAGACCGCTCAGCCGGAGGAGCCCTTCCGGGTCCTGATCGTGGACGACCACCCGATGATAAGACGCATCGTCGCGCTCGCCTGCGAGGACCACCCCGCTCTCGAAGTAGCCGGCGAGGCGGCAAACGGCGCGGAAGCCCTGGACAAGTTCCGCCTGCTCGCGCCCGACGTGACCGTGCTCGACCTGATGATGCCCGGCGTCGGCGGGCTCGAGGTCGCTCGGGTCCTGCTCGAGGAGCGGCCCGGCGCGCGCATCCTGGTCCTGTCGGCAAAGCAGGATGAGCGGTCGGTGTTCGAGTGCCTGAGTGCCGGAGCCCTCGGATTCGTGGAGAAGACCGCGTCGATCGAGTCGGTAGCGCGCGCGATCGATGCGGTCGGCCGGGGACGGCAGGTGCTGAGCGACGGCCTCCGCCGGGCGGCGTTCGGGCAGTTGAGGGAGGCGGCTCGCAACGCCCGGCATGCCTCCGATGCGGTCGGGGCCCTCACCCCGCGCGAGCGAGGGGTCCTGGCGCTGATCGCCGAAGGCCTGACGGCGCGCCAGATGGCTCGGCGGCTCGGCGTGTCCGAGAGGACCATCGAGACCCACATCGCGAACCTGTACCGCAAGCTCGACGTCCGGAGTCGCGTGCAGGCCGTGAACCGCGCCGCGGCGCTCCGCCTCGTCGAGATCGGATGACACTCGGCGAGGAGAGAGCGATGAGCGCGGACCGGGACGGCGGCAAGCGCGCCGATGACCATACGAAGGAGCTTGGGGTCGTGCTGATCGACCCACACCATGTCGTGCGAGTCGGCATGGCGATGCTCATCTCCGCCCAGCTCGACCTGGTGATCCTCGCGGAGGCCGCCACGGCCGATGAGGCAATGGCCGCCGTGAAGGCACTTGCCCGGCGCACGAACGTCGTGGCGCTCGTCGGCCTTAGCCTCACCGGGGATCACGACGCCTTCTGGCTCATTCGCGCCATCCGGGACGGCGCGCCGTCGCTTGCCATCCTCGCCCTCGGCGCCACGGCAGACCCGGCCACCGTGTCGCGTGCGCTGTTCGCCGGCGCGGACGGCTTCGTCTCGAAAACCAGCCACCCTGCGGCGTTCCTGGCCGCGCTCAGGAAAGCGGGCCGTGGAGAGGTGGTCCTCGACGACCTCCCGGCGAGTTGGGTCGGGCGCATCAGCCGGGGCATCTCCGGGCAGAGCGAGGCCGCGTTGCTGACCGGGCGAGAGCGCCAGGTGCTGAGCATCGCCGCCGAGGGGCTCACCGCGCGCCAGATCGGGACCCGGCTCGGGCTTCGAGAGCGAACCATCACGACCCACCTCGCCCACATCTACTGGAAGCTCGGCGCGGCGGGACGCATCGAGGCGATCTCCTCCGCGGCGCGCTCCGGCCTTCTCGCCCTGGATCAAGCCGCGCTCTGACATCGCCCCGCGCTCCAGTAACGCCGCGCTCGGCCTTCCGTGCCCCCCCCCGGGGCTGGCCCTCTCCGGTTGCGTCGAACGACGTACGCGCTCTCGGGGGAATCCCCAATGTCCGGGCGCGCCCCCCCGTGCAACGCTTGCGGCGAGAAGAGCCAACGAGCCGCAGGAGAAGGAGGAGTCATGCTCCGCCTCACGATGTGGATCGCGCGCTCTAGCGCACGGTTGACCGGGGCGGACCGCGAAGAGGGGGCGGCCTCCGTCGAGTACGCGCTCCTCGCGTCCCTGATCGCCGCCGTCATCGTCGCCGTGGTGCGCATCCTGGGTCAGAACGTCCAGCCGGGCTTCGAAACCGTCAGCACTCAGATCCCATGAACGGTCCCGGAAAGCACCGGCGGACGCGCACCGGGTGCGCGGCGCGCCCCCGCCTCGGACGGACCCGCCGCCGGCACGGCGCGCGCGCGTGCCGCCCAGCGCGTCCGTTCAAATCGCGCACCTCGCGCCGGGAGCGGGTACGTACAACGGCGTACGCGGTCTCCGGGGAACTCGGAATTCAAGCCCGGTCCGCCGGTCACTACTCTGCGATCACCGCACGGCACGGGAAGCGCCCAGAGCGACGGATGCGGAAAGGGGGGTGAAGCAGATGCTCAGTCTCTACGTGAGGATCGGTTCCTGGTGGACCGGCCTTCGGGACCGCGCGCGGGAGGAGAAGGGAGCGGCTGCGGTCGAGTACGGCCTGCTGGTCGCGCTCATCGCCGCGGTCATCGTCGTGGTCGTCAAGGCCCTCGGGACGAAGGTCAAGACGGGATTCGACACCGTGAACACCAACCTGCCGTAAGACGGTCCGCCTCCCGGGCACCCGCCCGTGCGGCGCCGCGCAGAACCTCTCCCCACGAGCGGCCGGCGAGCAGCCGGCCGCTCGCTTTCGCGCGCGGGCGCCGACCCCGACCTCCCGGCCGGGGGTTACGCGGAACGACGTACTCGTTCTCCGGGGAACTGCGAATTCACCGCCCCGACGGCGCCGCGTAGCCTCCGGGACAAGAACGCGAGTGCCGGCGACCGAGCCGGCCGGAGAAGGGAGGTCACAATGCTCGGCCTGTACGTCCGGATCGGATGCTGGTTCGCAAGCCTTCGCGAGCGCGCGCGCGAAGAGAAGGGAGCGGCCGCAGTCGAGTACGGCTTGCTGGTTGCGCTCATCGCCGCGGTCATCGTCGTGGTCGTGAAGACGCTGGGCCAGAAGGTCAACACCGGCTTCGAGACCGTCAACAGCAACATGCCGTAGAGCGGAGCCCGAATCCCCCGAGCGAGCGGCCGGCCACCGGCCGCTCGCCGTTGTACCTCCCGATCCGCCTCGCCGCCGCCCCGAGAGCCCGTTACGTAGAACGACGTATCGAACCTCGGGGGAATCCGGAATTCATCGCCGCCTTCCCGCCGCCTAGCCTGCATTGAGGAACCCTCGGCCCGGAGCAACGACCATGACGCGCCCGAATACACGACAGAAGTCGCATGAGGACGGAGCTGCGGCGGTCGAGTTCGCGCTCATCGTCGGAATCCTGATCATGATCGTCTTCGCGATCCTCGAGTACGGCCGGATGTACAGCCAGTACCTGGTGCTGCAGAGCGCCGCGCGCGAGGGGGCGCGCGTGGCCGCCGTGCGCGGGACCGACCTGGAGATCGAGGCTCGGATCGTGCAAGCGGCCTCCGGGTTCCAGATCGGCCCGGGAATCCCGGCGGCCGACCACCTCTGCACCGATCTCACGATCGGCCAGCCGGTCACCGTGAGCTGGACCCAGGACTTCCGAGTGGACATTCCCCTGCTCCCCGCGACGACGAAGACCGTCACGGTCAAGGGAGTCTTCCGATGCGAGTGAGGGTCCGAGATGAGCGCGGGGCCACGATCATCTTCGTCGCCCTCGCGCTGATGGCGATCATGGGGATGGTCGTCATGACGGTCGACGTCGGCGCCCTCCTCAGCACACGGCGGCGGCTCGTTCGCGCTTCGGACGCCGCGGCCCTCGCGGCGGCGCAGTCGTGCGCCGCCGGCGACCTTCTCCTGGCCCTCGACGCGCCGGCCCAGGCCGACTCGATCGCGACCGCGAACGTCTCCGGGGCCGCGAGAACCGCCTACTCCGAGCAGGACTGCGGGACTCGTTCCTCCGGCTCGGTGACCGTGACCTATCGGTCCGACCAGAGCATGGTCTTCGCGCCGATCATCGGAGGCGCGCGATCGAGGACGCTCACGGCGACCTCGACCGCGGTGTGGGGCCCCGCCGGCGGCGGGCGCCCGATCCCGGTCGAGTTCGCGATCGAGGCGACCGGGGTCCTGCCCTGCGTCACTCAGGCAATCGGCTCCGCCTGCGCCTACTGGTGGGACAACAGCGTCGACCACGATCTCGCCAACTCCAGCAACTGGGGCCTCATGAACCTGGACACCTGGGGAACGACGCCCGACGCGTCGTGCCCGGCGCCGGGCGCATCTCAGATGCGGGACTGGATCGAGAACGAATCGGCGAGCGTCGTCCTCAGCCCCGTGCCCCCGACCTACGTCTGTGTGACGAGCGGCCATCAGACCCAGACCTGGTTCGACGCGCTCGCCTCCAGGATCGGCGGAGCTCTCGACTACTTCCCGATCAACGACCCCCCTCAGATGGTCCAGACCTCGGGCAAGGAGAAGTACGCGATCATCGGCTTCACCACGCTGCAGATCGAGGCGGTCCTGAAGGGGAACGATCCCGCAGCCGTCGGGACGGCGGGCCAGGCGGGACACTGCTTGGTCTCCCAGAACTTCACCGCCCTCCTCACGTTCGACCTGGACGCCGCGGGTTGCGTTCCCGGGCCGGTCGACCAAGTCGCGAACCTGACCGTCTGGAAGAAGATCGGCAATAACACGATCACATACTTGCCGGGCGTCGACTACCTCTACGACTCCGGCACGCACGTGATCACGTGGCTCGCCACGCCGGTCAAGAGCGTCGCAGTTGAGTTCGATTGGCAGATCGCCGGATCCGGCGGCGCATGCGGAGCACGACCGCCCGATCCGAACGCGATCTGCCTCGTAGCCTCGTATCAGGGAGCCCAGTTCGGCGGGACGGCGCCCGGGCTCGGCATGGATCTCGGAGTGCGGGCCATCCGGCTCGCGGGTTAGAGGGGGGAATCGCGATGATGAAGACGAAGGGATTGGTCGTCCTGCTCGCGCTGGTGCTCGCTGCGGCGGCGACGGCGGGAGTGCTCTCCTACGTTCGCGGCGTCGAGCGGGACGCGCGCTCGACCGCCGACCTCGTCACGGTGATCGTCGCGAAGAAGGACATCCCCGCCGGAACCCAGATGGATCAGGTCATCGCCCAGGGAGGGCTCACGACGCTCTCGGCCCGGCGGGACAACCTGATCCGGGGCGTGGTGACCTCCCTTGCCCAGATCCGCGGCAAGGAGACCGCCCTGCCGATCCTGGCCGGCGAGCAGATCTCCACGGTGCGCCTCGGCAACGGCACCGCCCTGGCGGGGGGGATCCTCGGGATCCAGACGGGCTTCCAGGCGCTTTCGGTCCAGCTCGAGGCCTCACGCGTGGTCGGGGGAATCATCACGCGGGGCGACTACGTCGCCGTCTACGGGACGTTCAAGGGAAGCCCGTCGGAATCGACGGCGACGATCGTGCCGAGCGCGCTCGTCCTATCGACCGCGACGACCATCCCGCCCGGCGAGCAGAATCGCCGCGTCGCCTCGTCGAGCAGCTCGAGCCTGCTCGTGACGCTCGCGCTCCGCCCGCGCGATGCGCAGAAGGTCGTCCTGACCGAGGAAGCGGGGTCGGTCTGGCTCGGGCTCCTGCCTCCGGGCGCGAAAGGCACGCCACTTCCCCCGCTGACGACGACCCAGATGGCGCGGTGAGGGGAGCCACGATGATCGAGGCACGCATCATCACGGTCGGTCCGCCCCAGGCGTTCCGCCAGCAGGTCGCGCGCGCGATCGGCGTCGACCCCTCGGCCGTCGAATGGATGCCGAACGTCTCCGCGGCGGAGTCCTACCTCGGGGACGGCGAAGGGGAAGCCGACGCGCTCGTCGTGTCCCCGTCGGTCAAGCAGGCCGACGCGATCGGGCTGGCGGAGTTCGTGGCGAAGACCGCGCCGGCGACGGCAGTGGTCCTGGTGCGAGACCGGTTGCAGGCGGACCTGATGCCGGCGGCGATGCGGGCCGGAATCCGCGACGTCGTCGACCTCTCCCAGGGCAGCGCAGACTTGCGCGAGGCGGTGGAGCGCGTCGTGGCGTGGTCGACAAGCCTGCACCACCCCGACGGCGGTCCCAACCCGAGCATCGCCATCGAGCATCGGGGCGCCATCGTCTCGTTCTTCTCCTCCAAGGGCGGCACGGGGAAGTCCTTCCTGGCCGCGAACGTCGCGGCGGCCATCGCCGGCAGGTCGGCCCAGGACGTGGCCGTGGTCGATCTCGACCTGACGATGGGCGACGTCTTCTCATACTTCGACCGGATGCCGAAGCGGTCGAGCCAGGACATCGCCGCGCTCGGGGACGTGAACGACCGCCAGACGATCCTCGAGAACGGCACGCCGCTCACCGAGAGGCTGTGGGGATACGGTTCGGCGCCGGAGCCGGGCACCGAGCCGATCCCCGGGGACACGATGGGCAAGATCCTGCGGTCCCTCCGGAGCACGTTCCAATACGTGATCGTCGACTCGTCCGCCGCCTACGCCGACCACGTCCTCACGGCGCTCGAGCTGTCGGACTCGATCTACATGGTGGCCGGCCTCGACGTCATCGCCCTGCGACACCTGGCGACGGCGCTCGACACGCTCCTCGCCCTCGGCATTCCCAAGGACCGTTTCCGCGTGGTCCTCAACCGCGCCGACAGCAAGGTCGGGCTGGGAGCCGACGAGGTCGAGCGGATCATGAAGCTCCGGGTGGACGCCATGATCCCCTCGAGCCGTCTCGTGCCGTTGTCCCTCAACCGTGGACGGCCGCTCGTCCTGGACGAGCCCCGGTCCGACGTCGCGAAGAGCGTCGGCGCGCTGGCGGACCGGCTCATCGCGGATTTCCCGATCCACCAGCAGGCCGGCGACACCGCGACCCCCGCGCGCCGGCACCGCCGGCTCCTCTCGAGATCCTAGGAGGACACAATGTCTCTAGCGGAACGACTGGGTAGGAACGGAGAGCGCCCGGATCGGGGAGCCGAGATCCGCGGGCGCATCCAGAACCGGCTCGTGGAGACGCTCGGGCCCAGCCTGTACGACGCGACCCTGTCGGAGAAGGACCTCGAGCGGCTCGTGCACCAGCGCCTCGTGGAGCTGCTCGACGAGGAGTCCGGCCCGCTCTCCGCCCGGGACCGCGCGCAGATCATCCAGCAGATCGGCGACGGGGTCCTCGGGCTGGGTCCACTCGAGCCGTTCATCAGGGATCCGGAAGTCACCGAGATCATGGCCAACGGCTCGGACTCCATCTACGTGGAGCGGAGCGGGAAGCTCTACGCGACCGGGGCGCGTTTCCACGGGGAGGACCAGCTCCGCCGCACGATCGACAAGATCGTCGGGCGGGTCGGCCGGCGCATCGACGAGTCGTCGCCCTACGTGGACGCCCGCCTGCCCGACGGGTCGCGGGTCAACGCCATCATCCCGCCGCTCGCGATCGACGGCCCGGCGCTCACGATCCGCAAGTTCGCCGCCGACCCCTACGGCGTCGAGGACCTCGTCTCGTTCGCAACGATGACGCCTGCGGTCGCGAAGCTTCTGGAGGCGAGCGTGCGAGGGCGGATCAACGTCCTCGTCTCCGGAGGAACGGGCGCCGGCAAGACCACGACCCTGAACGTGCTCTCCTCGTTCATCCCCGATGACGAGCGGATCATCACCATCGAGGATGCGGCCGAGCTTCGGCTCCAGCAGCCGCACGTCGTCCGCCTGGAGACTCGACCGCCGAACATCGAGGGGCGCGGGGCGGTCGCCGTGCGCGACCTGGTGCGTAACGCACTCCGGATGCGGCCGGACCGGATCGTCGTGGGCGAGGTCCGGGGGGGCGAGGCGCTCGACATGCTCCAGGCCATGAACACCGGGCACGACGGCTCCATCTGCACGATCCACGCCAACTCCCCGCGCGATGTTCTCTCCCGGCTCGAGACCATGACGCTCATGGCCGGGATGGAGCTGACCGTGCGGGCGATCCGGGAGCAGATCGCGTCGGCGATCGAGCTGATCATCCACCAGGCGCGCCTGAAGGACGGGACTCGCCGCATCACGAGCGTCAGCGAAGTCGTCGGGATGGAGGGCGAGATTATCACGCTCCAGGACATCTTCCAGTTCGATTTCCGGGCGGGCATCGACGAGCAGGGGCGGTTCAAGGGAACCCTGAAACCGACCGGCCTCCGGCCCCACTTCGTCGACAAGCTCCAGGACATGGGGATCACGGTCCCCGCGACGATCTTTGGGGGGGTGCGCGCATGAGCGCGCGCGGGCGGGCGGTTCCGGCGGGGGCCGCCGCGCTGCTCGCAATCGCCGGGCTGCTCGTCGCCGCCACGCTGCCTGCGTTCGCTGCCGATGAGAGCATTCGCATTCGCGAGGTGGACCTCCGCTCGTTCCCGAGGGTGGAGGTGACCGTCTCGATCGACGGAGCCGGGCCGGTCTCCCCCTCAGCGATCACCCTGACCGAGGACGGCAAGGCCACCGCTCCTCTCGATGTCCGGCGGCTGGCCGACTCCGGACGCACGGTCGACGTCGTGCTGGCGATCGATACCTCGGCAAGCATGCGCGGAGCCCCCCTGGCCGCGGCCATCGCAGCCGCGATCCGGTTCCTGCAGGCGCTCCCGCCCGGGACCGGCATCGGGGTGATCTCGTTCGCCGGAGTCCCCCAGGTGGTCGCCCCGATCGGAACGCCGCCCGCGGTCGCCGAGTCCCGGATCCGGTCGCTGGCGGTCGCGCCCGACACCGCGATGTACGACGCGGTCGTCCTCGCGACTCGGATGTTCCGCGGAACCGCGCAGCGTAACGTCGTCGTGCTTTCCGACGGCCAGGACAACATCTCCTCCGGCTCGCTCAGCACCGCGGCCGGCGCCGCGCGCGGGGCCGCCGTCACCGTCTTCTCGATCGGCTTCGCCAGCGCCGATGCCGCGGCGCTTCGATCGCTCGCGAGCGCGACGGGAGGAACCTTCGCCCAGGCGAGTCGCGACACACTCGCCCAGGTGTACGGACGCTTCGCGCGCGGGCTCTCGAACCAGTACGTGATCGGGTATCGGTCGTCGAGCCCCGCGGGCTCGCAGATCTCCATCGGGGTCGGCACGGGGCGCACCGCGGACCACGCGGTGGTGCTGACTCCCTCGTCGCCGAAGCAGGAGGCCCCGGCGCGCACGACGAGCGCCGACGGACCCCTCTGGCGCGACGTCCGCGAGTTCCTGCGCGGCCCTGCGGGGCTCCCGACCGTGCTCGGTCTCACCTTCCTCGCCAGCTTCGTCCTGTTCGCGATGCTCTTCGGTCCGGCCGCGCGAGCGAGGCGCGAGCGCGACCTCGCGCGCCGGCTGGCGGCCGACTTCGACCCCGGCGACGAGCGCCGACCGGACGGGGGAGCCGCGCACGCATGGATCCCGGCACCGCTCGCCGCGGCGGCCGCGCGGCTGGCCCACGCCGGCGGATTCGCGGAGTCCCTCGACGGCAAGCTCGAGCGCGCCGGGCTCCCGCTGCGGAGCGGCGAGTTCCTCGCCCTGTCGGTGGTGGCGACGCTCCTCGGCGCGCTCGCCGGGGGCCTGCTCATGCGCGGCATTCTGTTCCTTGCGATCTTCGCGGCGGCGGCGGCGGCGATTCCCAGCGTCTTGCTGGGCCTCGCCATCCGCCGCCGCATGAGCAGGCTGCACGGCCAGCTCGCCGACACGCTCACGATCCTCGCCTCTTCGCTGCGGGCAGGCCACAGCTTCCTCCAAGCCCTGGACACGGTCGCGAGAGAGATCGGCGAGCCCGGCGCGCAGGAGTTCGGCCGAGTCGTGGCGGAGGCCCGCCTCGGGCGCCCGGTCACCGAGGCGCTGAACGACCTCGCCGAGCGAGTCGGGAGCGACGACTTCCGCTGGGCCGTGATGGCCGTGAACATCCAGCGGGAAGTCGGCGGCAACCTCGCGGAGGTCCTCGACACGGTGGCCGAGACGATTCGCGATCGCGACACCATCCGGCGCCAGGTGCAGGTGCTCTCGGCCGAGGGCCGGCTCTCGATGTGGATCCTGACAGCGCTCCCGATCATGGTCGGCATCTACCTCCTCCGGGTGAACCGGGAGTACCTGAGCGTGCTGTGGGAGACGAAGACCGGCACGGTGATGCTCGGAGTCGCCGGCTCGCTCCTCGTCGCCGGCATCGCCTGGATGCGAAGGATGGTGAAGATCGATGTCTAGCCTCCTGCTTCCGCTCTCGTTGATATCCGCGTTCTTCGCGGTCCTGCTTGCGGGCGTCGGCTTCGACATCGCGCTCGGCGACCGCCGCCGCGCCGTCCGGGTCCTCCAGACCCAGGTGGGCCCGATCGAGGCGAACCTCAGGGAGCAGGAACTTGCACGCCCGTTCCTCGATCGCGCGTTGCTTCCGAGCCTCACGCGCCTGCGGGGAGTCGCCCGGAGGCTCACACCCCTCGATATGCGCCGGAGGATCGCGCGAAACCTCGTCCTGGCCGGCAACCCGAAGGGATGGGACGCGGAGAAGGTGGCCGCGCTCAAGGTGATCGGCGCGGCGGCCGGCGCGGCGGCCGGATGGGGAGCCGCCGTCCTGACGCACTTCGCCGGCCTGGGACTGATCGGGTTCGTGGGATTCCTCGGCGCCATCGGCTACACGGCGCCCGACGCGATCCTCGCCGGCAAAGTGCGGGCCCGCCAGAAGCTGATCCGCAATGCGCTTCCCGACACCATGGACCTTCTTACGATCAGCGTCGAGGCCGGCCTCGGGTTCGATGCCGCGCTCGCCCACGTGATGCGCAACTCGGCCGGCCCGCTCGCCGAGGAGATCGCGCGGATGATGCAGGAGATCCAGCTCGGGGAAGCGCGCGCCGAGTCGTTCCGGCACCTGGCCGAGCGCACGGACGTGGAGGACCTGAACGCCTTCGTGCTCGCGATGGTCCAGGCCGACATCTTCGGCGTCAGCATCTCGCGGGTGCTGCGGACTCAGGCAAAGGAGCTGCGGACGAAGCGGCGTCAGCGCGCCGAGGAAACCGCGATGAAGATGCCGGTCAAGATCCTGTTCCCGATGATCTTCTGCGTGATGCCGTCTCTCTTCACGGTCATCGGAGGTCCGGCGGCCATCCGGATCTTCAGCGACATGTTCGGCGCGGGCTGAGAAGCCCGCGGGGGCGCCCCCGCCCGGCTCCGGGCATCTCCTCCGGGCGGGACGCCGCCCCACCCGTCGCTACGCCCGGATAAGCGCCTCGAGGAAGAAGCGCAGGTTGCTGGGACGCTCCGCGATCCGGCGCATGAGGTAGGGATACCACTCACTCCCGAAGGGCACGTAGACGCGCAGACGCCAGCCGCCGGAAAGAAGCCGGCGTTGCAGCTCGCGGCGAACGCCGTAGAGCATCTGGAACTCCAAGGACTCGCGCGGCCGGCCGGCGCGCTCGGCCTCCCTCTGCGCGAACCGGATCAGGCGCTCGTCGTGCGTGGCGATCATCGGGTAGGCGCCCGACCCCATGAGACGCCGGACCATCACGGCGAAGGCCGCGTCCACGTCCCGGCGGCGGCGGTG
>JACQXY010000078.1 GCA_016208485.1 Acidobacteriota bacterium
GATCGGGAAGTCCAAGTGCCGGCTGCACCGCTGGACGTCGGGGGCATTCGGATCCACGATCGTGGTGCACGACGTCGCCTGGATCGTCTCCGTGTAGACCCGGCTGAACTCCCACGGCCGACCCACAAGCAGGTAGTAGTGCGTCGGAACCTTGACTGGGTTCGGCACGGCGTCCCCGAGCGGCTGGTTCCAAACGACATCGACGCCGACCGGCGACGACCCGTCCCCGACCGCGATCGAGAACATCGCCGGGGAGACGATCTCCGCGTGTGGACGCACCAGGGCCTCGGCGCCGGCAACCGCCGGTGCGAGCGCCGCACCGAGCGCCATCAGCAGAACCAACGTGGAGCCTCGCTTCCCGAACACGTTCATGAGCCTCGCCTCCCGCCTCGACGGATGGGCCCTTCCGGCCCCCTTTTCCCCCTAAGGGGATTGGGCACTCCTCTGCCCTCACTTCCCATTGTTCGACTCAAGGGCGAAACTTCCTTCCGCACCCGCCTCCTTGGCGGGATGTTCCGGCTCCACTCAATCCCCCGGGTTGTGGGGATTCGCATGTATGCGAAACGGCAGAGGCAGAGACGGCGGCCGTAGCCGCCGCCTCCGCGATCCGAACGCCTCTGCCCTACGCGGGCGCGCCGATGATCACGACGCTGCCGTTGGCGAGCGCCCTGGCGCGGGCGCACGCACCGGGCCAGATGCTTCCCTCCCAGGCGCCGGCGACACCGGCGATGTTGTTGCCGGTCCCGAGATTATCGGGGTTCTCGGGGCTCCCCTCCCTGGAGGAAACCACGCGGTCGGGCTCGCCCTGGCCGCAGACCCCGCTCCACCAGATCTCGACCGCCCAGGCGCCGGTCGCGCCGATGTCCCCACCGAAGCCGGAGGCGTTCACCCAGTCACATGACGTCTGCAGAGCCCCGAGCCCGGGGTTCACGGCCACGCAGCCGTTCGACAACGCCGGAGCCTCGCCGCCACCGCCGAGCAGGCTCAGGTCGTCCACGTAGACGGGAGCATCCGCCGGCCACGGCGCCAGCATGCTGACGACGGTCTGGACGTAGGCGTACCGGAGCATGGCGTTGGCGTACGCGGGATCCGCCTTCAACTGATCCAGCGTCACGGAGTTGGAACCCCCGGGGCAGTTGCCATCCCCCGCGTAGTACCGGGTCGTGGAGGCGTCGAAGACCTCCTGGGTCCACCCGGTGGTTTGGGCGAGAGGAGCCGGGTCGGTGTGCAAGATGCAGCCGTACCCGGCCGGATCGAACGGAAACGGGCCGTCGTCGGGTGTCACTGCCTTCACCGGACCGTCCATCTGAACATAGAAGAAGTGCTGGAAGCCGATCGTGCGGTCACTCGGAAGCGCGTTGGGGATGCTGTACCAGAAGGAGAAACCCTGCACCGCCGAGAGCGGGACGGCCGACACGGTAACCCAGGTCTCGCAGTCCACCGTGACGCACCACGACTGGGCGGCCGCCGGGAGAACACGCAGGAGCCCGAGGGCATACCAGGGCATGGGGTTCGCCCCGCCCCTCGCCAGGTTCACCGACTGAAGCCCGCTCCGGGCCACGCCCGAGACCTCCGGTCCGTCGTAGTAGAGCTGGTAGCCGGTGATCCGCCCCGAGTCCAGCAGGCCTTGCTGGAGCAGATCGCCGGTCGGTCCCTCGAGCGAGCCGTTGCGGAGCAGGTTCACTTCACCCTGACCCGCCGCCGGCACCGCGGCGGCCATGGCCCACGCCACCAGAACTGCCAGCGCGATCGCACCTCGCCTCGTTGATCTCATCCCAAACACTCCCTCTCTGTCCGGGTCGGCATCGACCGCCCTACGACTTCCGCACCCCGTCGAAGAACTGGAGGTCCGCCAGGGGGTTGGTGGTCGCGACCAGTGCCTGGGCGTCGTCGGGCCCGTAGGCGCCTGCGATCGTGACACCGCCGCCGCCGCCGACGATCAGCATCCGGTCGCCGAGCGGGATCTGGAGGGTCGTCACGCCGCGGTGGATCGCCGCCCGGTCGAAGAAGTTCCAGGCGATGAACTCGAACTTCCCGGACGGCGGATCGACCAGCAGCACGTCGCGCACAAGATCCCAGGGCGAGCTGGCCCGGGTCGCGATGTCGGACCCCTGGTATGCGCGCCACGGGTGGGACTCGACGAGAACCTCGGTGTAGCCGTAGCCGGGCCAGGTGCCTCCAGGAACCTGGTAGCCGCAGTAGACCCCGCGGGGCTCGTTGTTGTCGCACCAACCGTCCGAGCGGTGCCCGTCGGCGAAGATCGTCGTCACGCCGATCGCGTACTTGTCGTCCGGGGTGAGCGCGTCGCCTCCCCCAAGAGCGATCGGGAAGTCCAGATGCGCCGTGCACCGCTCGAAGTCGGGCGCGTTCGGATCGGCCACGACCGTACACGCCGAGCGCGGGATGCGCTCCGAGTACATGCGGTCGAACTCCCAGGGACGCGCCACGAGCAGGAAGTAGTCCTTCACCGGCTCCACGGGCTCCTGCTTCGCGTTCTCGAGAGGTTGCTCCCAGACGACGTCCACGCCGACCGGCGACGTGCCGTCGCCGACCACGACCCGGTACTCGCTTGCGGCCGGGGAGGTGATCTCCGCGTGCGGATGCGCATTGAGCGCGCCCTCGGTGATCGTCACCGTGATCGGGCCCGAGGGCCCGCTCTGGTTGCCGGCGGAGTCGCTCGCGGTGGCGAAGAGGGTGTGGGACCCGATGCCGATCGCGATCGACACCGAGAAGTCGACGCCCGAGCCGGTCGTCCCCTCGCCCAGGCGCGCGGATCCCTCGAACACCGCGACCGTCGTGCCCGCCTCGGCGGTGCCCTTCACCTGAACATAGGCCGACCCGAGGCTCGCGCCGTCGACCGGACTCGTGATCACCGGCGCGGCCGGCACGCTCAAATCGCGCGCGGCGCACGCCGGCGCGGAACCCGCCGAAGCCGCGACCGACAGATCGTCACGCGAGGTCGCGGTCGCACACACAACGCCGTCCGCGAGGACCGACAGCTCCGCGGCGGTGAACACCGCCTCGTAGGCGCCGTTTGCGGCCGCCGTCACGGTCTTCTCGACCTGCCCCGCGGTGGAGTCGGAAAGGACGACCCTGACCGGGCGCTCCGCCCACCCCGCACCACTCGCCGTCAGCGAGTCGCCCGGGTGCGCCGCATCGATCACTGCCGGCGCGAGGGCTGCGGTCGGAGCGCACTCGAGGTTGCCCTGCGCGACACCGCCCGGGAACGAGTCGCCCGTCGAGCCGGCGCTGGCGTTGAAGTCGATCTCGGCCGGGTCGTCGGCGGTCCCGTCGAGGGAGTTGCCGCACAGGACCGAGGTGGTCACTGCGCCCGCCAGGGTCTTCGGGCCGGGATCCGTGACGCTGCCCGGCCCCTGGACCTCGGTCCCGATGAGGAGCGCCTTGTCCGACGTGAACGTGACGTTGTTGTCGGCCACCGTCACGTGAGAAGCGCCGTTCACGAGGATCCCCCGCTGCGCGCCCACGGCGAGGTCATCCCTCGTCACCTGACCGACGGTGTTCCCGCGGATGACGATCCTGCGGGTGTCGGGGCCTCCCCCGCCCGCGAACAGCCTGACGAGATCGTCCACGACCCCGATCGCGCCGAGATCGGCGCCGAGCACGGACGGGTCGGCGAGCACCGCCACGGCGTTGTCGCCGATCTCACCGTTCGCCGAGTCTGAGACGACGATGCCGCCGCCCGGCATTGGGATCCCGGTCGGGCTGATGCGCGTGCGCACCCCGTTGCGGGTCACGCGGAAGTTCCCCACGCGCAGGAGCACGATCCCGGCGCGCCCGGCCGCGATCTCGTCGCCGCCAGACCACAACGGCTTCAGGGGCTGGCCGAGGCTGTTCCCGTGGATGACGACGTTCCGGATGTAGAAGCCGTCGCCCCCGGGAGCGCCGGCGCTCGAGTTGAGCGCGTGGATCCTGACCGCGTTCATATTGAACGACGGGAACTCGCTCGTGAGCATCCCCACCCGGTTCCCCTTGATCTCGATCCCCTCGGCGATGGCCTCGTGGCGCTGGCGCACGTCGATCCCCACGATATCCTTCGTCCCGCCCGGGTCCGGCGTCCCCGGATGCGTGAAGTTGATGTAGTTGGTGAGCACCTTGAGGCCTGCCAGGGCAGGCACTCCGTACGGGGGCTCGGGGAAACCGGCCGAGGAGACCCCGCCAGCGCCGTACTTGACGGTGAACGCCTTCCCGTGGGCGACCGCGAGGATCGCGCTGTCCATGGTCACATCGCCGATGATCTGGTTGGCCGTGAGAACGGAGCCTGGATCTCCGATCGTCGTGTTCTTTGCGTTCACAACCATGATCGGACGTGCGAGGTTCGTGAAGTTCAGGTTCTTGATCGTGACGCCGTCGTTTCCGGGCGCAACGAGGAAGGCCGTCTGGGTGCCCGACCCGAGGATCTTCGCACGGTCCCCGCCGGGCACCGAAGTGATGGTAAGCCCGTTCACCGGCGTCCCCGGCCGCACGACCACCGCGGCGGCGTCGATCCGGGTGAGATCACCCCCGTGCGCAAGCGCGGGGGTGAAGTCGCACGTGCCCCGTATCTCAACGGCCGATCCGTCGGCCGCGCCGTCTACCGCGCTTTGGACCGCAGCGATGTCATCGGTGGCCGCGTCGCAGTCCACCGTCGCCACCTGAGCGCTCGCCGCGGTTGGCACGAGCACCGCTCCAATCACCGCCAGCCCGGTCAGGATCGACCGGCGCCTTCTGGACGTCTTCATAAGGACCGCCTCCCGCCTCGACGACGGGGCCGCATTCTCCCCATCGTTCGGAACCCTCGAAAGGGCACCAGTCCACCCCTTCTCCCGATAGGTTCGATACGGAGGTGGCGGCTCCTTCCCCCGACTCGTTCTCACGCGGAATGGTACAGAAATATCCGATTTGATAAGGAACGATGGATTTCCCTTCGCAGGGATGTCTCGAACGCGTGACGACGGGGGACCCTGGTCGGGCCCCCCGCGAGTCCGCTTCAGGCTGCGAGATCGGTCAGCCGAGCGCCTTGATGGCCAATTCCGCAGCCTCGGTGGGATTCACCCCCACGGCGACGCCGCAGGCCTCCAGGACCTCCTTCTTCGCCTGAGCGGTCCCCTTGGAGCCGGAGATGATCGCTCCGGCGTGGCCCATTCGCTTGCCCGCGGGTGCGGTGAACCCCGCGATGTAGGCGACGACCGGCTTCGTCATCCTCTCCCTGATGAACCGCGCGGCCTTCTCTTCCTCGTCGCCGCCAATCTCGCCGATCATCACCACGACCCGCGTCTCAGGATCGGCCTCGAAGCGCTCGAGGACATCGATGAAGCTCGACCCGACGATCGGATCGCCCCCGATCCCGACGCACGTTGACTGGCCGAGCCCGCGCGTCCACATCTCGTACATGACCTGGTAGGTGAGGGTGCCCGAGCGAGAGAGAAGGCCGATCGGGCCGGGCCCGGTGATCTCGCCCGGGATGATCCCCATGTTGGCCTTGCCGGGCGAGATGAGCCCCGGGCAGTTCGGGCCGACGAGCGCGACGCCCTTCGCCCGCACGTGCGGATAGACGCGCGCCATGTCGAGCGCCGGGATCCCCTCGGTGACGCAGACGACGAGCGAGCACCCGGCGTCGGTCGCCTCCAGGATGGAGTCGGCCGCGAACCGCGCCGGCACGAAGACGAGGGAGGCGTCCGCGCCCTCCTTCTCGACGGCGCCTGCCACCGTGTTGAAGACCGGAACGCGGCCGTCCACGGCGCGCTGCCCGCCCTTGCCGGGCGTCACGCCGGCGACGACGTTCGTGCCGTACTCGATGTTGCGCCGGGTGTGGAACGTGCCCTCGCCCCCGGTGATCCCCTGCACGACGACGCGGGTGCCGGAGTCCAGAAGAATGCTCATGCCCGTCTCCTCCCACCGGCCAGCACCACGGCCCTCTGTGCCGCCTCCAGCATGGTCCCGGCGGCCACGATGTTCGGATGCGCGGCGCGCTCGAGGATCGCGCGCCCTTCCTCGGCGTTCGTGCCGTCCAGGCGCACCACGATCTTCTTCTTCACGTCGCCGAGCGCGCCGAGCGCCCCGAGGATCCCCTCCGCGATCAAGTCGCAGCGGGTGATCCCGCCGAAAATGTTCACGAGCAGCGTGCGGACCTTGCGGTCCCCGAACACCAGGTCGATTGCGGCGGCCATGGACTCCGCGTTCGCTCCCCCGCCGATGTCGAGGAAGTTCGCCGGACGGCCGCCGGCCTCCGCGACCACGTCGAGCGTGGACATCGTGAGCCCGGCGCCGTTGCCGATCACGCCGACCTCGCCTTCGAGCTTGACGAAGTTGCCGATCCCGCGCTCCTTCGCGGTCCGCTCCTGCTTCCCCATGGCGCCGAGGTCGCGCATCGCCTCGAGGTCGGGGTGCCGGAACATGGCGGAGTCGTCGATCGAGACCTTCGCGTCGAGCGCGACGACGCCGCCGCCTGCCATCGCCACGAGCGGATTCACCTCGACGAGCGAGGCGTCGGTCCCGAGAAACGCCGCGAAGAGCCGCTCGAGGAGCGCCCCGGCGGCCTTGTGGTGCTCGGGGGCGATCCCCGAGCCCCACATGAGCTGCGACACGTGGTACGGGCGGAGGCCGACGAGCGGATCGACCTGCACTCGGGCGATCGCGCCGGGATCGGTCGCGGCCACCTCCTCGATGTCCACACCGCCCTTGGCGCTCGCCATTCCGAGAAAGGTCTTCGCGCTGCGGTCGAGCATGAACGAGGCGTAGTACTCCACGACGATGTCGCCCGCGCGCTCGACGAGCACCCGGCGCACCCGGTGCCCCTTGATGTGCATCCCGAGGATCGCGCGCGCGGCCGCTTCGGCCTCGTCGGGCGTTCCGGCCACCTTGATCCCTCCGGCCTTCCCGCGGCCGCCGACCTGCACCTGCGCCTTCACGACGACCTTCCCGCCGAGCTTGGCCGCGACCTGGCGCGCCGCCGCCGGGCTCGCCGCCACCTTCCCCTCCGGGACCGGCACGCCGAACCGCGCCAACACCTGCTTTCCCTGGTACTCGAAGAGATCCATCCGATCATCTCCAGCGCCGCGCCGCGCGCGGCATCGCGGTTTTCCCAAAGCGTATGCGGTCGCCGGGGCGGGGGAGCAAATCGGCAGATCGCGCGCGCCTCGGCTGAGCTGGAGCGCGAGCCCCATCACGACTCCGCGGAGGTGCGCGCTGCGATTCTCGCGCGGGCGAACGCCCTGCGAGCGAGGGACGGGACGCCTCCGCTCGCCGACGAAGACGACCACCCACGGGAGCTTGCCTTCCATGAGCTCGCCAGAACCAGAGGCTTCCTACGGCGACCTCGTCGCGGTCATTGAGCCCCTCGGGGTTCGGTGGCGCGGGTAGCGACGCGCCCGGATCCGCCTGCGATCACGAATGCCTTCAACTTGTCACAGGCGCAGGGTATGCTGCGCCCTCGAGGAGGAACGATGGCTGAGAAGATCCGGCTGCGCATCGGGGACCTGGCCAAGGCCGTGCTCATCACCGGCCAGGCCTATCAGGACCCCAAGGATGCGCTGAACGAGTTCGTCTCGAACGCCGCCGACGAGTACGTGGAGACGGGGCGCCGCGGCGAGCGCATCCGGATCATCCTGCGCCGCAAGGGGAAGCGGCCCGTCGTCGCCGTCGAGGATGCCGGCCGCGGCATGAGCGCCGAGCGCCTCCGGGAGGTGGCTCGCAACCTCTTCCGCTCCACGAAGGCCGACGACCCCCGCACCATCGGCGAGAAAGCGATCGGCATCCTCTCCTTCCAGCAGCTCGGCGGGCGGTGCTCCATCTACAGCAGGGCCGACGGGTCCCCCGACACCTGGGTCCTCCACCTGGCGCGCGGCAGTCCCAGGGCATCGCTGCAGAAGGCGGAGGCGCACCGGCGGCGCTCCACCCCGGGCACCACCGCGTACCTGCACGACCTCGACCCCGACGTCCTGCGCGTCCTCACCCGGCGCAAGATCGTCGACTACCTGCGGCGCCGGCGCGGGCCGGCGCTGGCCCGGGGCGAGTACTCGATCGAGGTCCAAGAGGGGCGCTCGGCCGAGCTCGTCACGGCGGAGGAGCCCGACGGCATCCACCTCGACATCCCGGCGGGCAACACCCTCTGGGGGCGCATCGAGTTCGCGCTCTACGTCGCCCCGCGGCCCGACCGGCGGCGACGGGTGGCCGTGGTCGGGCGCGGCGGGACCACCGTCATCGACGACATCGCCGAGCTCGACGAGTTCTCCGAGGAGCCGTGGACGGCCGACCAGGTCTCCGGCATGGTCGCGTTCGACGCGCTCCAGCAGACGGCCGGCCGCCGAGCCATTCTGCGCGACCGGGAGGCATTCCCGGTCTTCGTAGACGCCGTGCGGTCGGTGGAGCCGGCCGTGCGGCGGGTCATCGAGCGCGTGACCAAGGAGGTGGACGAGGAGACCGCCGACCGGCTGGCGGAGATCGTCCGGAGGATCTTCGGCAAGGTCCTGCGCGAGCTCGAGGACGTGGACAACCCGATGCGGACGCTCGTCGGCCAGGGGGAGGGTGAGGGAGCGCTCTTCGAGGAGGAACCGACGCCCGGCGAGCCCCGCGAGCCGCCCGGCCCGGCCGATCTCGAGCCGCCATCGCTTCAGGAGACGGTCCCCCCAGCGGTCGATCCGGAGCCGGCGGCGCTCCAGGCGCCCCCGCAGGCCGGGGCCGAGCGCGGGCGCTCCCGCAGTCTCCCGACGGTCGCGCCGGACCCCAACCCGGACAGCGTCCGCAGCCGCTACGACCCCGAGGGGCGCATCGTCTACTACAACGACCAGCACGCCGACTACCTGATCGTGAAAGACGACGAGCAGTCGCTGCTCGAGTACCTGTCCACGCTCGTGGCGAAGGAGCTGGTGGTCTACAACAACCCCCGGGCACAGCCGGGCGAGCTGGGCGAGGAGCTGGTCCGCATGCTCGTCCGGGTGCGCCGCCACATCCCTCGCCGGCGCTGACCGGGGCGCGCGCTCCATGGACGGACTCGCCGAGCAGCTCGAGAGGTTGTTCGCGCTTCTGACGAGGACTCAGCCCGTCGTTGAAGAGTACGACGTCGTCTGGCATGGGCCGTACTACATTCCGCGACGAGGCAGGTGGTGCCCATCGTGCTTCACGCTCTACCGCGGGACTCTCTACGTCGGTCTGTTCGTTCCGCCCGCCCGGCACGGCTTGGAGTGGAAGATCGGGTCGGACGAGGTGGGGATCGAAAGAGGGTCCTCCTGGGGGACGTTCACCGGGGACGAAGGCACCTGGGCCGACGCACTGGCGCAGATCGAGCGGCGCCTTGTATCGGCTGTCAGGAACTTCGAGGCGTACAACCGGCGAGTTGAGAGGCAGCTCCCGCTCGCCTGTCGCACGGGCAAGATCCCGCGCGCTCTCACGTGGCCCCGGGACGAGGAACCACCGTTGCCGCCGCGGGAGATCGAGCGGTTCGAGGCCGCCGTCGCGCGGGGGGAAGGCCTGCCCCCGCTGGTGGAGATGACTCTCTTCGCATACCTGAAGGCTGCGGCCGTGGCGTACGACGCGGCATTCCCGGAGCTGCGGCCCCTGTCGGCGCTCGAGAAATACAAGCGGAAGGCGGACGGGCGCCACGGCGGGCTCCTCGACCTGCCGCCCAAGGAGGCCGGGGCCTTCCACGAGTGGTACACCGGACGGGCGTGGGCGGGCACACATCCCTGGGAGATCGTGTTCGGACATCCGCACGGGATCCTGTTCTCCCCGCTATGGGAGGCGGATATCGAGCGGTGGAGATACTCACTCGCCGTGGCCTCGCCGGGCTGGTATGTGACGGCCGCACGGATGGGGATCGCGCTGGAGGGCAACGGCGTCCCCTTCAGGTTCCATGACTGGAAGAAGGTCGCGGACGCTCTGCGCGGAGTCGATGACGTGCCGGTCGGCAGCGATCCGTATTCGGTCAGCTACGAGGAGCTGGAGCAGGCGAGGCCGGAGGCGCTGGATCGCATCCGCTGGGATCGTGTCCCCCACCTGGGCCCGATCACTCCCGACCAGGCCGAGCGGGTCTCGCGCGCGGAGTCGGATGCCGCCCCATAGGCGATCAGCGCGCCTTTGGCACGTGGGGTGCGAACTGGGGGCTCTACCCTGTCACGGCAAGCTGTCGGACCCTTCGTGTCCGCCCTGAGGGGTTCTCTTGTCGTTTCTGCATCGCATGCACGCCTTTCTCTACAAGAGAATCGATCCAGGCGCGGCCGCAAGGCGGGGGATGAGCCAAGTC
The DNA here is from genome assembly GCA_016208485.1 of Acidobacteriota bacterium. Lineage (GTDB taxonomy): Bacteria > Actinomycetota > AC-67 > AC-67 > AC-67 > JACQXY01. The sequence continues at coordinate 10,238 of JACQXY010000078.1, forward strand.
TGCCGCCGAGATCCGGCCAGCGCGCCGAGCGACACTCAACGAATCCCCAACTCCGGACACTGCCGCCTCCTAGGCGGCCGAGCCGAGCGCACGCCGCAGCCATTCGACGATAGCCGTTGTCGCGGCTCCGGGCGTGAAGATCTCGGCGATGCCCTTCTCCTTCAGGAGGACGATGTCCTCCTTCGGGATGATGCCGCCGCCGAACACGAGCGTGTCGCCGGCGCCGCGCTCGCGGAGAAGCTCGACCACGCGCGGAAAGAGAGTCATGTGCGCGCCCGAATGGATGGACAGGCCGACGGCGTCGGCGTCCTCCTGAATGACGGTCTCCACGATCTGCTCGGGGGTCTGGTGCAGGCCCGTGTAGATGACCTCCATCCCGGCGTCGCGGAGAGCGCGCGCCACGACCTTCGCGCCCCGGTCGTGCCCGTCGAGCCCCGGCTTCGCGACCACGACCCTGATCTTCCCGCCCGGCATCAGCCTCGCCCGCCTCCGGCCGGCTTACTCGCCGGCTCGTGCCCTTGCGCGCCGCGCGCGCGCCGTGGATCATACGGACCGCCGTCCCAGACCCGCAACGCGATGCCCGACCGCCCAGCTCACGCGCGCGAGTGGATCTCCCTGGTCCTCGACCCGGGATGGTCGCGCCTGTTCGAGCCCGGGGCAACCCGTTCGCTGCCCGAGCCCCCGGACCCCCTGTTCGAGCCGGGGGCTACCGCTTCGCTGCCCGAGCCCCCGGATCCCCGGTTCGAAGAGATCCTGGGCGCAGACCCGCTCGGGTTCCCCGGCTACCCGGCCCGTCTCGAGGCCGCGCGACGAGCGACGGGCGAGACCGAATCGGTCGTCTGCGCCGAGGGGGCGATCGATGGGCGGCGCGCGGTCGCCGTCGCCTTCGAGTTCGCGTTCCTCGGCGGATCGATGGGGGCCGCGGCCGGCCGCAGGATCGCCCGCGCCTTCCTTCGCGCGGCCGAGCGGCGCGCCCCTCTGATCGCCATCACCTCGACCGGAGGCGCGCGGATGCAGGAGGGAATGCTCTCGCTCGCCCAGATGCCTGCGACCGTCGCCGCGCGCGCGGTGCTCGCCGAGGCTCATCTACCCTTCATCGCCTACCTCGCGCACCCGACAACCGGCGGGGTGTTCGCCTCCTTCGCCTCACTCGCCGATCTCGTATGGTCGGAGCCGGGCGCCACCGTCGGATTCGCCGGCCCGCGTGTGGCGGCCGCCGTGACCGGCGCGCCGCTGCCGGAGGGCTCCCACACCGCCGAGCGCGCCTTGGAGCGCGGGATGCTGGACGCGATCGTCGCCCCGAGCGACCTGCGCGGCAGGCTCACCGCCGCGCTCGGCGTACTGGCCACGCCGAAGCGGGCGAACGACCCGGCCCGCAGGCCGGCGGAGCCTCCCCGCACGGGACGCACCGCCTGGGAGCAGGTTGCCCTGGCGCGGCGCCCCGATCGCCCGTCGGGGCAGTCGCTGATCGAGGCGCTGATCGAGAGCCCGGTCGCGCTCCGGCGAGGCGCGCCCGGCGAGGACGACCCCACGCTCATCGTGGTCGCCGGCCGCTTGGGGCGCCACCACGTCGTCGCCGTCGCCCAGGAACGGCACGCGGCCGACGGCCGCACCCGGGTCGGGGGGTTCCGGCGCGCGCGGTTCGCCGTCGAGACCGCTGCGCGCCTCGACCTGCCGGTCGTCACACTCGTGGACACCCCCGGAGCGGACCCCGGGGCGACATCGGAGGCGAGCGGGATCGCCTGCGAGATCGCCCTCACGCTCCAGGCCCTGCTCTCGGCCCCCGTGCCGGTCGTCTCCTGCGTGATCGGCGAGGGCGGGAGCGGCGGAGCGCTCGCCCTGTCGGCTGGGGACCGCCTGCTCATCCTCGAGAACGCGGTGTTCTCGGTGATCGCCCCGGAGGGCGCGGCCGCGCTGC
>JACQXY010000079.1 GCA_016208485.1 Acidobacteriota bacterium
CCGCAGATGGACGGGAAGGGATTGGGCAGGCGCGCGGTGCGGTAGGCGAGCAGGTCGTCTCCCTGCGCGATCGCCGTGACGTAGCGCCCGGCGTTCGTGAGCACCGGGCACGCGCGCATGCAGGGGATGTTGTCGTCGAACCACGCGGCTCCGGCCGCGCGGGCGGCGAACCTCAACGGGCCCTCGGCGAGCGGCTCGGCCATCAGATCGCCCCGCGGCGCTGCAAGCGCACGAGCGCCCACGAGGAGCCGGCCACCGCGAGTGCGAACCAGACCGTGACGGCCACGTCACGAGGGAGCGTTCCCCGGGAATGGCGCTCGATGAGGGTCGCGATGCGGTCGGGGACGACCGCGAAGACCAGCGTCAGGGCGGCAACGAGCACGACCGCCACGACGGCAGCGCGAAACCACGAGAGATCCCGGCGCGCCCCAGCTCCCACGAGGAGTGATTGTCGCGCCTCAGAGCCGCGGATTCAAGGACTCCACGCGCTCAAGCCGCGCCGGGAGCCTCGGCGCGGCCGTCCGTCACCTGCCAGACGCCCTTCTGCTGGGCAAGCTGCACCGCGCCCTCTGTCACCTGCTCGCCGGCAACGACCGGGATGCACGGGAACCCCGCCCGCGAGAGCAACGCCGCGCGGCCGGCGGCGCGCTCCACATCCCTCGCGTCGACGCGCCAGGAAGCCTCGACGACGAGGTAGACCTCGCTCCCGTCCGGCGCGCGGCCTCGGATGACGGAGTCGACGAGCCGCACCTCGTTTGATTCCGCAGGCGTCAGCTTGCCCGCCGCTTCCGCAGCCTCGAGAAGGTCGTCCAGCTCCGCGCGATCAATCAGTCTCAGACGGCGCGCGATGCGTCCGAGGTAGGCATCCGGCCGTTCCCGGTAGCGGCGTTCCAGCGCATCGCCGATCAGCCAGCCGACGCGATCCGTCAGGTGCGCCACGTGGTCGATGAGCGCTTGGAGGCGCTCCTCGGTGCGGCGCTGGGCCTCGGCGAGAGCGTCCACGCGCGCGGTGAGGGTCTCCAGGCGCTCCTCGGTGCGGCGCTGGGCCTCCGCGAGCCGATTCCAGGGATCGGCGGGCAAGCCCACCGCGACTCGCATCTCCTCCCGGAGCGCGGGTTCCTCTCTCAGCAGGCGCAAGAGCGCCTCGATGTCCTTCCGTGCCAGGGCCACCCTCGAACCTCCACCATCGTGCTCGTCCCTAGCATAGCGCCGGCCTACGACAGAAACCGGGGAGCGTCCGGCGCGCCCAGGGGAGGCATGCTGCGCGGCGGCGCAGGGGATCGCGGGTGAAGCGATCCCTCGAAGAAGGGCCGCACCATGCTGAACCGCGACAGCCGACCGCTGGGCGGCGATCAGGGCGTCGCGATGTAGGGGGCATGAGCCTTGCTGAGCGCGACGTCAGGCGCCACCATCTCGCGCAGCCGGTCGTCCGGTTCGAAGTCTTCGACTTTCCTTCCGCGGCGGGATGGCGTCACGCGGACCGCTTCTTGGGCCTCGACGCAGCCTTGGCGCGCGGCGCGATCCTGCCCGTCCCGCGCGCGCAAGACGACACGAGCGAGATCTTCCGGTTCCCCTTAACCACCGCGACTTCGAGCTTCCCTCCGAGCGCACCAACGTACTGCTCGAGCACTCCGATCGTAACGTTTCGCGACTGCTCGATCGCGGCCACCCGCGGCTGCGAGACACCGATGCGCTTGGCAAGCTCCCGCTGCGAGAGGCCGGCCTGCTCGCGCAACGCCGTCAGTCCCGCGGCCAGGCGCAGCTCGTCCTCGATCTCTGCGACCCGGGTCGCGGCGCCGGGCGCCTTGAGGACCTTGCGCTCCCATCCCTTGAGGCTCATCGTCTTCTCCTTCCCCGCGGGCCTCGGGCCTCCTTCGCCGCGGCCTTCTCGATCTGACGCCGATTCTCGATCGTCGCCTGGTGCTCCGCGAACCGAGCATCCGCGATCGGGATGTTCGTCTCGTACCAGCACGACCAGTCCTTGCTCTTGTCCCCACCGACGAGCAAGATCGCCCTCCGCCGGACGTCGAAGGCGAACAGCACGCGGATCTCTGTTCGCCCGGTAGACCCGGGACGCAACTCCTTCATGTTGCGGTGACGGCTGCCCTTGATTGTGTCCACGAGCGGGCGGCCGGCGAGCCTGCGCGCCTCGGAGGATGGGAGGACCGCGCGCCACCTCAGAACCAGCGGCGCATCCAGTACCGCTCGAGCGCGACCTTGCCGAGGTGCCACCACCGGCTCGGGCGCCGCAGGCGGATGGCAGGCGCGCCTGAGGCGTAGAAGTTGCCGGTGGCGTACGCCGCGACCCCGTCGCCCATCTCGACGAAGCAGGCGCCGGCGCCGTCGAACTCGGCCGTGGGCTTCCGGCCGCCGAACTCGGATGCGATCCGCCGCGCGACGACCTCGGCCTCGCCGTGGGCGAAGACCGCCGCCTTCGGCAGCATCTTCCCGCCGGCGATCGGGATCGCCGTCACGTCGCCGACGGCGTAAACGCCCTCGGCCGCGGTTTGAAGCGTCGCGCGGTCGACCGGGATGAAGCCGCTCTCGCCGCCGAGACCGCCGGCGCGGACCACTTCGGGCGCGCGGTGCCGCGGCACGCCGAGCAAGAGGTCGAATCCGGCGCGCTCGCCGCCGCCCAGCACCAACTCGCGCGCCTCTGCGTCGATCCGCTCGACCGATCGGCCGGCGTGCACCTCGATCCCTCGTCCGGCAAGCATCTCGGCGAGCGCGGCCCCGAGCGCGGGCCCGGCCGTCGGCATCGGGTACGGCTCCGGCGTGTAGATCTGAATGGTCGCGCGCCGGCGGACCCCGCGCTTTCGAAGGAGCGCCTCGGCGAGCAGCGCCGTCTCCCACGGCGCCGCGGGACACTTGTACGGCAGGCCCGAGACCGCGACGACGAGCCGTCCTCCCTCGAAAGTCCGCAGGGCTCGCCCGGCCGCGATGGCCCCGTCGAGCGTGTAGACCGAGAGAGCCGACTCCGGGAACCCCGGCAGCGCCTCGGGAGCCAGCTCGGCTCCGAGCGAGACCACCAGCCGGTCGTAGTGGAGCAACTCGGCGGTGGTCTTGACCGTTCGAGCGCTCGGATCGATCTCGAGCGCCTCGGCGCCGAGCACGTCGATCCCGCGTCGGCGCAGCCGGGTGAGCGACGTGGTGATCTGCTCCGGGCGGCGCAGCCCGGCCATCACCCACCCGAAAGACGGCTGGAAACGATACGTGAGGTCCCGCTCGACGAGAACGACCCGGTGGGACGCGTCGAGATACTTCCGGAGCCGGCGCGCGGCGACGATTCCTCCGGACCCTCCACCCAGCACGACAACCGTTCTGTCCGGCATGCGCCACCTCCAGGAAGCGGGCCCCACCCGTAGAGCCGTCACCCGGCCGGCTCCTCGGATCATCCTAGAGTCCGAGGGCCCGGCAAGCGAGCGGCGGGGCCGGCTGCCGACCGGTCGCCCTCGCTCCGGACTAGCCCGATCGGCTCGCACCCGTTCGCTCCGGCCCGGATTCGCCATTGGTTCTTGCGGAGCGGCGCGCTATCACCATGTCGAGGGCGGAGATCCGCCCGGCCGCGACCCGGCGAGCGAGCGCCGGAAGCGGCTCGGCAAGGGGGAGGGATTGCCATGCAGCGTCGCGCCTCAGCGTTTCTGGTCATCGTCGTCGGAGTCGCGCTCGCCACCACCGTGGTCGCGAACCGGCTCACGTCGCGCGTGACCCCGTTCGAGCGGATGACTGCCGAGTACCGTCCGCTCATGAGCGCAGATCTCGTCGCGACGCTGGGCCGCGACCTCGACACGCTCGCCGCCTTGCCCGGAGACTTCCAGGCGCGGCTCGTCCCGGCGATCGCGCGCACTCTGGGCATGACCCCGGAGCAGTTCACGCTCCTCATCGCCGGCACCTACCCGGCAGTCGCCCAGGGAGCGGCCGCCATTCCGAGCTTGGTTCCGGGACTCCGGAGCCTCGTCGGGGTTCTCGCCGCCGAGCGCACGAGGTTCGTTTCCACCGACGCGATCCCGACCACGAACACCTCGACGCGATCGATGCCGTGGATCATCCTCGGCGCCGGCGTCGCGGCGCTGATCCTCGGCTTCGGGATGCTCGGCTACGGCTGGGGGGCGCCGATCCTCGCGGCGATCCTCGGCGCGCTCCTGTTGGCGGTTCCGCTCGCGACCTCGATGCCGTCGAAGTCGGCGGCCGCCGATACCCTCAACGCCCACCTCAAACCCGTGTACACCGCCGAGCGCGTCGCCGGCGCCCGCCAAGCGCTCGCGACGCTGGAGGCGTTCGGCGCGAGCGTTCAGAACGATCTGGTCCCGGCGCTCGCGCGCCAGATGGGCACGACGCCGGCCGACCTCGCGACCAAGGTTCCCGGGCTCGGCGACATCCTGACCGGTCTGCCGGCCGGCCTCGGGCGGATGCGCGTGCTCGTGGGCACCTTCGCGGGGAACTTCGACAACTTCCGCGCGATCAGCCCGGTCAGCTTCCGCCAGATCACCTGGACCTCGATGGGGGGCGGCATCGCGATGATGTTCGCCGCCGGGTGGGGAATGGCGATCGGAGGGACGGCGGCCGTCGTGAGGCCGCACCGCGCGCGGATCCCAGGACGCAAGCGCGCGGCAGCCTGAGAGAGACGCGGTTCGGCGCACCGCCGCGGGTCGCGTTCGCGGCGGTGCGCCCGGAACGCCCGGCCATGTGATTGTCACCCACCCATCGACGTACGCGTACGTTACTAATAGAGTACGGGTATGACGCCCTTGACCTTGACGGCGCTTCGGAAGAAGCTCTATGAGGTCGTCGATCGCGTGCTCGAGACAGGTGTCCCCGCCGTCGTTGAGCGCCGAGGCCGGCGGCTGCTCATCATCCCGGATGCCACGGTCCCGACGAAGCTCTCAAGACTCAAGCGCCGCCGCGGGATCGTCGGTGATCCGGACGACCTGGTCTCCACGCACGTGGGCGAATGGACAGAGGCTCGCAACCTCGACTCGCGTACCTAGACACGCCCGTCGTGGCATGGCTCCACGACGGGCTCGTCGACCGTCTGTCGCGCAGGGCGAGGGACGCGATCGAATCGTTCCGGCTCGTTGTCTCACCGATCGTGGAACTCGAACTGTCCCTCCTTCGAGAGATCGGCCGGTTCCGTCCTGTAGCCGCCCGCGCAATCGCGGCGCTCGGCGATGAGATCGGGCTCGAGTACGGGTCGGTGCCGTTCCGGCGGGTCGTCGAGGCGGCGACCCGCCAGACCTGGACGCGCGATCCGTTCGACCGGATCATCGTCGGCGAAGCTCTCGCGGCAGGCGCCGCGCTCATCACAAAGGATGACCTGATACGCCACCACTGCCGCTCTGCGATCTGGTGATCTCCCCCCGACGGCGTCACCCCCGAATCCGCTCCAGGGCACGTGCCGCATCCACGAGGTGGTCCGGTAGGGCCTGGTCATTCGCCGAGCGCGGCGCGCCGGATGATCTCGACCGCTTCCTCGACGCGGTCGCGGTGCGTGCGGTGGCTGACGAGGCAGGCGCGGATCGTGAAGCGTCCGCGAAGCACCGTGCTCGATAGGTAGATCCGCCCGGAGGCGTTGATCCGGTCGAGGAGGCGCCGGTTGAATCCTTCGGGGTCGCCCGAGGCCGGCCGGTAGCGGAACGCGACCGCCGACAGATCCGGCTCCCACGGCAGCTCGAAGCCCGGCGTCCGGCGCAACTCGTCGTGGAGCAGCCGCGCGAGGTCGAGCTTCTCGTCCAAGGAAGCGCGGAACGCCCCCGTGCCGTGCAGCTCGAGCGGCAGCCACACGCGCAAGCCGCGGAAGTCGCGCGACAGCTCGGGGGAGTACTCGGCGAAGTTCAAGGCCTCCCCCTCGTCGACCAGGTCCTGGAGGTACTCGGCGTGGTGGTGGTGAGCGCGCTTCAGGCTCGCGCCGTCCCGCACGATGAGCGCCCCCGTGCCGTAAGGCAGGAAGAGCCCCTTGTGCGGGTCGAGCGTGATCGAGTCGGCGCGCTCGATTCCGGCGAGGCGGGCGCGCCCGCGCGCGGTGAGCTGGAAGAAGCCGCCGTACGCGGCGTCGGCGTGGAGCCAGAGCCCTTCCTCGGCCGCGAGAGCGGCGATCTCGGGAATCGGGTCCACCGCGCCGGTGTTCGTGGTGCCGGCGCTCGCGACGACCAGGAACGGGCGGAGGCCGGCCGCGCGGTCGGCGCGCACCGCGCGCCGCAGGGCCTCCGGATCCATGCGCAGCTCCGGCGTGGACGGGAGGACCCGCACGCGCGCCGGCGGAAACCCCGCGAGCGCGGCCGCCTTTGCGACCGAGTGGTGCGTCTGGTCGCTGACGTAGATCGTGCCGGAGAGGAAGTCCTCGGGGAGCATCGCCGCGCGCGCCGTCACGATCGCCGAGAAGTTCGACATCGAACCGCCGGAGGTGAGGATCCCGCGCGCCTCGGCGGAGTAGCCGAAGAGATCGCACATCCAGCGGAGCACGTTCGCCTCAAGTTGCGCCAGGGCCGGCGCCGCGAACCACATCCCGACGTAGCGGTTGACGCCGGTCGCGAGGAAATCCGCGAGCGCAGCCGAGAACAGACCTCCTCCCGGGATGAACGCGAAGTAGCCCGGGCCGGCGGTGTTCAGGCTCTTCGGCACCGCTTCCGCGAACGTCTCGAGCAGCTCGCCGAACGGCCGCCCCGTCTCGGGCGCCGGACGGCGCAGGCGGCGCGCCGTCTCGCTCGCGCCGTCGAGGTCCGCGGCCGGAGCATCGCCGAGCGCGCCGATGTGCTCCACGAGGTAGCCGACGGCGGCGCCGGCCATCGCGCGCATCTCATCCACGGACGGCTCGAGCGGGATCCCACCGGTCACGCCGAGGAGGCTACCAGCGCGGTCCCGTGTCTCGCTCCGGCGCGCGGCCGTCAACGTCGCTGCCGCTCCTCCTGCTCGATGAAGCCGAGGAGAATCGTGAGGTGGCCGGCGTCCTTCTCGCGACCCGCGGCACGCTTAGACCGCACGATGTCCGCGATGGAACAGACCGGGATCTCTACTCCCAACCGCTTGATGACTCGGGAGTCGCGGCGCAGGTCCCCGAAGCCCGTGGTGCCGTCCGGCACGAAGCACACGTCGAACGGCCCGAAGCGCGTGAGGAAGGTCGTTGTGACCATGCCGGAGAAAGCGCGCTCGTCCAGAGGGATCTCGATGGGTTCGCCGAGACCGGGAGCCCTCAGCTTCGCGTCCAGATCGCGAAGCGCTCGGGCCAAGCGTTTCTTGTTCTCCCTGTCGGACGCCGGCGTGACGTCGAGGTCGGCGGTCCGCGGTAGCGGCACGCCCTGGAGAAGCGCCGCCAGTCCACCGATGACGACGTACTCCACTCCTCGCTCGTTCAGGATCTCGATGACGCGTTCGAAGGCGACTGGAGAGAGGGAGTCGCCCTTCATGGGCGGGCCCCGACCCGGCGCTCGCGGCGCGCACCTGCTTCCCGGGAAGCCGTCTTCCGCTCCTTCGCCGCCTCGGTGAGCAGGGCACGATCTCGCCGGCGCCAGGTTTGGACGGCATCGCTCGGGAGGTTCGCCTCGTACCGTAGGACCCATTCATCGTGATCGTCGAGCGGCTCCAAGCGGATCCGAAGGTCCAGACCCGCCGACCTCACGATGCGCGCGAGCGTCTGGAGGCTCGGCGACCGCCGCCCGCTCTCGTAGGCCGCCACCGCGGCTTGGGAAGTCGCCGCCTTTCGCGCGAGATCGCGCTGAGAGAGCCCGCGCTCCAGCCGGGCAAGTCTGACGAGGTTGCCGGCCCAGTTGCTCACCTGGACCATGATACCGCATCAGGCGTCATCATGCGACACCCGATTCGACGTCACCTCCACCGTGCTCACGAGTCACGGCAAATGACGCCACCACGGCGGCAGGCGGTTGCTCGCGCTTCCTCACCCCAAACCCGAGCCTCTCACATTGAGCGTCAGGCGTTCCGGGGGCCGTCGAGGAGGCGCCCGGGCCGGCGACTGTAGTTGCGCCGGCGGCCATTTCTGGCCATACTTATGGCCATGAGTCCAGAGCACGTCTCGCTGGCAGAGGTGAAGAACCACCTGTCGGAGGTCGTCGATCGGGTCGAGCGGGCGCACGGCCGGGTCATCATCACCAAGCACGGCCATCCGTCCGCGGTGATCATGAGCTTGGAGGACCTCGAATCGCTGGAGGAGACCCTGGCCATCCTCAGCAACCCGCGATTGATCGGTGAGATCCGTCGGGCGGGGGCCGAGGTCGCTGCCCGAACGACGAAGCGTCTGTCCAAGCAGGACGCGCTGCGGCTCGCCAAACGCCGGTGACCACCCGACGCCGACGGCCCTACGAAATCGAATGGGCCGCGCCCGCGCGAAGGGCGCTTGGGCGCATCCCCGAGAAAGTTGCCGTGGCTGCCATCGAGTTCATCTGTGGACCCTTGTCCGAGAACCCGCATCGAGTAGGTCATGCCTTGCGGTTCGAGCTTGAGGGGAGCCACAGCGCCCACCGAGGGGACTACCGCGTCATCTATCGCATCGATGACGGAAAGCGCATCGTTTTCGTTCTGACGATCGAGCATCGCGCGGACGCCTACCGGCGCCGTTGAGCAACGCTAGTCGTCGCGCGGAATCCCGACCCAGGCCGAGCTCCCGGCGAAGATCTCCTTCTTCCAGATCGCGGCCTCGGCCTTGATCCTGTCGATCAGCTCGCGCGCCGCGGCGAAGGCCTGCGCGACGACCTCGGCCCCCGCGCCTTCGAGGATCCGCTCGCCGAGCGGCCCGCCCTCGTCCGGCCTCTCGCCGCGCGCGCAGCGGTCGGACACGGTGAGCACGGCGACCCTCACCGCGCGCGCCACTCTCCCGACTTGCCCCCGGACTTCGAGATCAGACGCAGTCCCTCGATCCGCATCGCCGGATCCTCCGCCTTGCCCATGTCGTAGAGGGTGAGCGCGGCGACCGGGTCGACCCCATTCACCAGCGCCAGAGCCGCCGTGATCGGCACGAGCGTGCCGAGGTCGGCGACCGAGGCCGCCACTTCGGTGAGGTTGATCCTGAGCGGCCCGTTCACAACGAACGGCAACTTACCGGAAGACGATGGCGCGCGGTCCGGCACCGTCCGGACTACCCGAGGCTCGAGCTGCGGGGGTAGGCGACCGCGGGGTCGGTCACGACGTTCACGAGGCTCGGACCCGGGGTCGCGAGCGCGCGCCCGAAGGCCGCACCGAGATCGGCCGGGTCCCGCACCAGCTCCCCGTGACCGCCGAGCGCGCGCATCACCTCGTCGTAGCGAGTCTCCGGGCGAAGCTCGGCGGCGACGTCGTAGCCGTACAAGAGGCGCATGGGATGCTTCTCGAGCCCCCAGATGCCGTTGTTGCCGCACACGATCGTGCAGTCGATCCCGAAACGCACGAGCGTGTCCCAGTCCCCCATCCCGAACCCCGCCGCGCCGTCGCCGAGGAGCACGACAAGCTGTCGGCCCGGGTACAGGAGACCCGCCGCGAGCGCGTAGCCGGGCGCGGTCCCGAGGCATCCGAACGGCCCCGCGTCGAGCCAGGCTCCGGGCTCGAAGACCTCCACGAACGCGCCCGCGTAGGACACGAAGTCCCCGCCGTCCAACACCAGGACCGCGTCGCGCGCCAGGCGCGGCACCAGCTCCCCGTACACCCGCGCCGGGTGGATGGGCATGCCGCCGGAGCGAAGATCCGACTGGAAACCGGCGCGCTTTTCGCGCTCGGCGGCGCGCAGCTCGGCGAGCCAGGCGTCTCGGTCGCGCCCCGGCGGGCCGGCAAGCGCCTCGAGGATCGCAGGGATCGGCCCCGCGACCCCCGCCGCCAGGTCGCGGTGTCGCGCGAGGACCGAGGGATGATCGGCAACGTGCACGACGGCCGCGCCGCCGAAGGCGCCGAATCCGAGGCGGAAGTCGAGCGGGGTGCCGGCGACGATCACGAGGTCGGCGCGGGCGAGCGCGCGGCCGCGACACGCGGCGAACGCGAGCGCGTGATCGGCGGGGACGATCCCACGGCCCATGCCGTTCATGAAGACCGGGATCCTCCGGCTCTCGACGAGGACGCGCCCCGCCCCCTCGGCTCCGCCCGACCACACGTCCGAGCCGAGCAGCAGCACCGGCCGCTCGGCGGCCTCGAGCGCGCGCGCGGCCGCATCCAGATCGCCCTCGATCCCGGCGGGCGCCGCCTCGCCGGGCGCCGCGGAACCGGGCGCGGCCGGCCGCCCCGGGGCCTCGATCTCGTCGCGGCCGTACAGGACCTCGAGCGGGATGTCGAGGAACGCCGGTCCGCGATGCCGCGACCCGGCGGCTCGGAGGGCGGCGGTGGTGCGCTCGCCGATCATCGAGGTCTCGAACACCGTCTCGGCGAGCGAGCACAGAGGCGACACGAGCGGCAGGTGGTCGATCTCCTGGAGGCTCCCCTGCCCCCACCGGACCGCGGGAGCGCGCCCGGCGATCACCAGCATCGGCGACCCGCTGAAGGAGGCTGCGGCGATCGCGCTCATCGCATTCGTCACGCCGGGGCCCGCCGTGAGCACGGCTACCCCAGGCGTCCGGGTGAGCTTCCCTTGGGCTTCCGCGGCGAAGGCCGCGGCCTGCTCGTGGCGCGTGTCCACGATCCGCATTCCGCGCGCCCGGAGCCCGTCGTAGATGGGGAAGACGTGCCCCCCGGAGAGCGTGAACACCCGGTCGATGCCGTGCGCGCGAAGCGCTTCGGCAACGAAGTCCCCGCCGTGCCCCGAGATCCGCTCCCCCACAGGCGCATGGTGCCGCACCGCGCGCCCCTGCGCAATCGGCCGGGGCGGCCGGTCTCCCGCTCTCGCCCATTGTGTAAACTGCGGCGGAACCGATCGGAGGAGACGTGGCGAGACGAGGGCACCGGCCCGGCGGCCGGGGAGGACCCGGCGGCGGCTTTCAGCGCGGCCCGGGGCAGCGCGGCCCGGGGCAGCGAGCCCCCGGACAGCGCAGCGCGACGCCGGCCAAGCGGCGCGGCGCGGCCGCGCGGCGGGCCGAGTCGAAGGCCGCCCAGCGCGCCAAGCAGATGGCGCGCGCCGACACGAACAAGGAAGAGGGGATCGAGGTCGAGGGCATGATCGCGGAGGCCCTCCCGAACACCATGTTCTACGTCGACCTCGAGAGCGGGCACCGCGTGCTCGGCCACATCTCCGGGAAGATGCGCAAGCACTACATCCGAATCCTGCCCGGCGACCGCGTGAAGGTCGAGCTGTCCCCGTACGACCTCACGCGCGGGCGCATCGTCTACCGCTTCCGCTGAGCGGCTCCGGCGCGACCTCCGACTCTTGACAAAGCCCCCCGAGGGGGGGCGCACGCATGCGTCTATTGACAGAGGGGGCGAGTGCGTGAAGAGGATCCTTCGGCGCGCAGTCGCCGCGGCAGTGCTCTCGGGGCCCCTCGTCTCCGACACCACCTCCACGAATCGGTTGCGCAGAAGAGCGCCCAGGAGGTCGCCAGGGGCCGACATCACCAAGCACGCCGGCGCGCACACGCTCCGGCACTCGTTCACCGGGGCGTGTCCTCAACCGAGGCGGCCACGGGGTCCAAAGCCCCCTCGACCGCACCAACCCCGGACCGATGGAGGCTGGTTCTCCACGACCGGGGCATATACTGACCGGCAGCGCGGGATAATCCCGAAGGGCGAACCGAATGCAGCAGTCGAAGCTCCAGGTCAGCGTGGATCTCGGCGGCGGGACCGACCGCCCCGCGCGCGTGTTAACCCGCGCGGCGCGCGGGCCCAACGAGATCCGCATAAGCAGGAGTTGGCAAGATCACTTTAGCTTTCATGTGTGAGATATTCCAATGCAAGAAAAGACCTTCTTTGCCACGCTCGCCTGTCTATCACTCGTGTTGTCATCCTGCGGCACACACGGAATCTGGAGTTCCCAGGAACAGGAAGAATCCACCCCCGCACATTCCACTGTAGTACAACCTGTAAACACACAGACTTCAGAACCTCTGCTTACCAATACCGCAGACGTCCAATATCCACCCATCTCCATATACGTCTCTAGGCAAGGGAGCGATAATAATGATGGCAGCAGTCGAGAACAGGCATTTGCCAGCGTTAAACAAGCGCTTGGATCAGCCCGAGCAGGGGATGTAATCTCGATCTCGGAAGGGGTGTATGCCGAGGGGATAGAGCTGGAAGGGCTGACCGGACCCATCGTCATTATTGGAGAAAGCGACGTAGTGCTTGATGGGAAGAGCAAGATCAGAATGGGCGTGTGGTGCGAGCATTGCACTAACATTACCTTCGATAATCTCACGTTCCGCAACTATACCGATATCGGAGTCGGGGTGTACTTGAGCGACCACATCGTAATGCGCAATCTAACTGCGCATCACAACGGGTTTGCTGTGCGATCGGTGGACTGGGAACTCGAGGGCTCCGGCATCATGGTTCATGAATCGAGCACCGTCTTGGCGGAATATAGCGTGGTCTACGAAAACGGCCCCAACCCACAAGTATTCCCTGATATTCTCATGGGAACGGGCATCGAGTTCTACGGTTGCACCTCCTGCCAGATGATGTACAACCGAGTTTACAACAATATCAGCGGTACCCTTGTGGAAGATAGTGTGGATGTATTGGTTGAAGGCAACGAGATTTGGGGCAATGACTTGGATGCGAGCAGCGCCGAGTGGTGGGACGCCGGATTGTGGATAGACGGCGGGCATGATATAACCGCCCGCAACAACAATATCCACGACAATCGTGGACCTGGGATTGGAATAGGCAACGAAGACAACCAGGAAGTTTACGGCTACGTGTTGGAGAACAATGTCAGCACCGGCAACTATTTTGGTATTTACATCTGGAACTTTGGCACGAACGGCTTCCCCGACGAAAGTATTGTGAAGATGCTAGATAATGCATTCGAAGACAACTCCCGGCACGATATCATGATTACCGATTGGGAGTGCCCACCTGACGATCCCTGCGACTAGGAGACGCGCCTCACATGCCATTCATCATTACATCCAATGAAAACCCGCCCAACACGGCGTGCACTGGACGCTGGGGATTCTGCGCGGTTTACAAGCCTGTTTCTGGCTTCGGGTTGTTCCGGCTCTTCTGCCCCTTCCGTGGGTTGTTTCATGCCGCTGTCCGTCCCGGGAGTGGTGGGCAGCAGCCGCTGAGGTCGAGCATGGCCATGGCGATGAGAGCTTCGGGATCGCGGTAGCCGAAGGCGACACGTTGCAGGTGTCGCCTCTCACGATCATCCGGCCACGTAGCCGGGTGAAGCAGTTCTGGGCCCGGAATCCGTTCCAGGCCGCGATGGCATAGTTGGGGCGGGCCGGTTGGGAACTCGTGAGTCTTCAGCACGCATATACCGACGGCGGCCACGCCGCCATTATCGGGGAGACATCTCTGTGTCGGAACAAGCGCGTTGCCTACTTCAAGAGGCCTGTCGTTGAGGGCCGATCCGGGGATCAGCCGCCTCTTGATCTGGAAGCCCTGCGGGCTCCGAGTTAGAGTCGGGCGGGCTGTTGGAGGCTTGCCACCCCAAGCCGTTGGGGCAGTCGAGGCAAGATGCTGCTGCTGGAGAACGCCACCGTAGACTGAGGGACATACCGAGGTTAGGGAGGTGAGCATGCGCACGTTCAACGTAATCGTCGAACTCGACCCGGATAGCGGTGTCTTCGTGGGATCGGTTCCCGGATGGCCCGGTGCCCACAGCCAGGGGGCGACTCTCGACGAACTCGAGAGGAACCTCCGCGAGGTGATCGAGATGCTTCTCGAGGACGGCGATCCGAAACTGGAATCCGAGTTTGTGGGCCTCCAGACGATTCAGGTGGCGTAACCTTGGCTTCGCTGCCGGTCCTAAAGCCCCGCGAGGTGGCGAACCTCTTGGCGCGTCGCGGCTTTCAAGAGGTTCGGCAGCGGGGATCGCATCGCCAGTACCGGCATGCCGACGGGCGGGGCACGACGGTCCCGTTCCATTCAGGCCGCGACATCTCTCCGACTCTGCTTCGGAAGATCGCCCGAGACATCGGTCTCACCGTTGAGGATCTGCTACGAGATGAGTGACGGCCGCCCAACCCGTCGCTGGACCTGCGCGGGGCGTAGAATCAGGCTATGAGCGCGACGGCCTCGGTTGTGCACGTTGACCCCAACATCCTCGGGGGGACCCCAGTCTTCGTCGGAACGCGCGTGCCGTTCCGGGCGTTGATCGACTATCTCGAGGCGGGGCACAGCGTGGACGAGTTCCTCGATGACTTCCCCACCGTGTCTCGGGAGCAGGTCTTGGCAACGCTTGAGGCGGCTCACGAAGCCGTGACCTCGCGTGCGCGTTCTGCTTGACGAACAGCTCCCACGCCAGCTCGCCTCTGAGTTGATCGGTCACGACGTCAGTACGGTGCAGCGTGAGGGGTGGGCTGGATTGGAGAACGGTGCGCTGCTGGCCGCGGCCGCCGACCGCGGTTTTCACGCCTTCGTGACCAAGGATCAGAATCTCCAGTTCCAGCAGAATCTTGATCAGCTTCGCGTGGGGGTGGTGGTCCTTCATGCGGCCAGCCATGCGATCGAGGTTCTTCGGCCGCTGGTGCCGGCGACCATCGAAGCGATTGTCGCTGTTGCCCC
Source organism: Acidobacteriota bacterium (assembly GCA_016208485.1). Lineage (GTDB taxonomy): Bacteria > Actinomycetota > AC-67 > AC-67 > AC-67 > JACQXY01. Next base: position 14,569 of record JACQXY010000079.1, read on the forward strand.
TGGCGAGATCCGGCATGTTGCTGTGTAACTCGCACGTGCAACGGACGCCGGTCGCGTCGCGACACAGCGCCCCTGACGCGCCAAGTCGTTACTAGACGCACGGCGACGGCGGCGGCAGGCGCATGGCGGGTTCCCGGAAGACCGACTGGCCCACATGGTGGGACTGGGAGTTCTAGTTCAGCTCCCACGTGCTGAAGCGAATGGTCGATCGGGGCTTCTCGGAAGTCGACCTCCGGAGTGTGACGTCGTCCGCAACGGACCTTCGGGAATGGCACGAGCCTGGACGCTGGGCCATGGACACCTCGCATGACGCGCGGCGTTGGGAGGTGATCGTGGAGCCGGACTTGGCTGATCGCCTCCTCCTTGTGATTACGGCATATCCTGTGGAGTCGCCATGAAGCACTCGTACCTGGAAGTGACGTACCGCAAGGGTCGCACCTTCGCTTGGCCGCCCTGAATGCGACACTCGTGCGTCTGGGGCAGGAGCGAGTTCGCGCCGAGGATCTGGCGCCGCTTATCGCGGCGTGAGCCGTGAACGGTAGGACGTCGTTTTCCGCTGAGCGGCTCCGGCTCTACAGCACCTCCTCAGCGAGCATCCGCAGCGCCTCGATCTGACTGGTCCCGGCGACGAGCGTCGTGATGCCCGCTTCGCGCCACGCTCCGAGCCGCTCCGCGATCCGCTCGCGCGGGCCGCACAGGGACACCTCGTCGACGAGCGCGTCGGGCACCGCGGCAATCGCCTCGGCCTTCTTGCCGTCGAGGTACAGGTCCTGGATCTCTTTGGCGGCCGCCTCGTAGCCCATCCGGCACGCGAGGTCGTTGTAGAAGTTCCGCCCGCGCGCGCCCATCCCTCCGACGTAGAGCGCGAGCGTCGGCTTCACCCACTGCCGGCACGCGTCCACATCGTCGCCGAGCACGACGTGCACGGTGGGAGCGACGTCGAACGCCGATCCGTCCCGCCCGGCGCGCGCGAAGCCCTCCTGGAGCGGCTCGCGGAAGATCTCGGGGCGGTACGGCGACACGAACACCGGCAGCCACCCGTCGGCGATCTCTCCGGCGAGCGCCACGTTGCGCGGCCCTATCGCGGCGAGGTAGATCGGCAGGTCGTTCCGGAGCGGCTTGGTGATCAGCTTGAGCGGCTTGCCGAGCCCGGTGCCGCCGCGCAGCGGGATGTCGTAGTAGGCGCCGTGGAACTCGAGCGGCCCCTCCCGGCGCAGGATCGTGCGCACGATCTGGACGTACTCGCGCGTGCGCTCGAGGGGCTTGCCGTACGGCTGGCCGTACCAGCCCTCGGCAACTTGCGGACCCGACGCCCCGAGCCCGAGCAGCATCCGCCCGCCGCTCAGGATGTCCAGGGTCGCCGCCGCCATGGCCGTCGCCGACGGCGCGCGCGCCGGCATCTGCATGATCCCGGTGCCGAGGTTCACGCGCTCGGTCTTCGCCGCGATCCACACCAGCGGGACCAGCGCGTCGGACCCGTACGCCTCCGCCGTCCAGACCGAGTGGAACCCGAGCCGGTCGGCCTCCAGTGCCATCTCGACCGGATCGACGGGCAGGAGCCCCCAGTACCCGAGGTTCAGTCCAAGCCGCATGCGCGCCCCCTCAGTCCGAAGATCCCAAGAGACTACTGCGCGGGGAGCGGATCGCGCAGCCGGAGGGACGACGAGCGGATGACTCGAAGGCTCGGCTCGCACGACCTCCCGGCTCAGCTCGCGATGAGCGGCGGCCGAGCCCATTGGATGGTCGTCAGCCTGCTGCGCCGCCCGTGCGCGGCCGGCCGCCCGAGCGCGCCGTCAGACGCCTCGTTGACTCCGACATGCGCAATAGTGACCTCAGCGCCTCGTTCACTGTTTCCGAGTCGCGGAAGGCCTTTGCCACGTCCGGGTCTAGCACGACGACGTTCGCACCCTCCTTCAGCAACCGCCGGTAGTACTTGCCTCGGACCGCGGTTGAGTAGTCGAAGCCGTACTCGGGGCGCATGCTATCTCGCACGACCTTAGGCTTCGGTTTCATGACGATTCCTTTCCCGCCGCGTCGCTCGTCGAGCGCTGATCACTCGAACGCTCCCCTGCCGCTCGGTGTGGCACACGACCAGGAGCCAGCTTCTTGACGAGTATCCGACCGTGATCAACCGGCGCTCGCCCCGCGAATGGTCGGGGTCATCGAAGCTCGCCGCCAGAGGATCATAGAACACCGTGACGGCCTCCTCGAAGGAGACCTTGTGTTTCGCGAGATTGGAGGCTGCCTTGTCGCGGTCCCACTCGAATCGCACAGCTCTCCGGTCCTCCTCCTCCCGTTACCCGTGCATCTGACGACTTGGCGGCTCAGCCGCGCGAGCGTCAGCACGCGTCGGGCGCAGCCGAGCAGACGTCATCGCCCAAGAAGTCCTCACGACGGCCAGGAGTTCTTCGGGGTCGACGTTCAGCTGAAGGCGCCACCGGCGCATGCGCTTTCCCTCGGCCGGCAAGACCGGGTCCAGCCGGACGTAGGTCGACGTCAAGCCGTTCCGAAGCCGGTCCAGAGCCGGCGCTGCGGCCATTTCGTAGGTCTCCAGCAGGAACCCCAGCCGGCGTCCGACGGCTCCCACGCCGATCCGCTTCGCGTACTGAACGAGCCGGTCGACGTTCACGTCCTGGCGCCGCATCCAGAGGCCCTTGGCGACCTCAGTCACCCCGCCGCAATGCTCGGGCTGCTTGAGCCCGTCGATGATCGTCCGCTCCAGGTCGCTCACACGCACCTTCTCCTGCTTGGTCACCCAGTGCTCGGTCAGACCAAAGAGGTGCCTGCGCTGGCAGCGCACGAACCGGAACTCCGCGCCCAACGCCGTCAAAGACCGCCGGGGCTTCGGCGTGCTGACCATAACCACCAGTCGGGGCTGGGTCGTCATGCCGTGGCTCTCCATGGCTGTAGCGTGCGAGAGGTAGTAGTCCTCGCCGCGCATGATCTCCCGGGCGACGACAAGGGGATTGCCCGGGTACTGTCGCTCCCGCCCCAGCTCGAAGGGGACCAGGACGTAGAGACCGGGCTTGATCCGGGTCGCCACGCCCCGATCCACGAGCTTGCGGGCGAAGCTCCTTGCAGAGACCTCGGAGAGGCCTGTGATGTCCCGGACATCCTCGAGGCGGAAGACGGCACGGCTCCGTTCGTGGAGCATCGTGACCAGGTTGGCCGCCTGAGGGCCCAGGGTCTTGAGAGATGTATTGTTTGTGCGCATGTCGTGCCCTCTCAAGGCACATTCTACGTCTGCAATATACCCAGTCAAGCCAAGAGTTGCTTCACAGCGTCCTTTCGTGCTCTGTAAGGGCACGCTTTACACCTAGAGTATAACACACGTTGGATGGACTTCCACATACGTGACTGCCGGGGAGGACGAAAGCGCGCGCCCCCCCACCCCCCGTGCCGCCTGGTACCGTTCGTGGCATGCGCGCCCTCGCGTCCTTGTTCGCGCTCGCGCTCCTCGGTGGGTGCTCGGCGGGGCGCGCGCCGGCCTCGGGCCCCGCCCAGGCCGGCGGCGGGACCACCGCCGCCAGCCCAACCGCCGCCGCGACGCGCGACGCCGACGCGCCGACCCCCTCTCGCGCGACGACCTCTACCCCGGTTCCCACCCCTTCGGGGAGCGACAGGGCGGCGGCGACGCCGCAACCCCCCGCGCCGGGGGCCTACCGCTACGCCCAATCGGGCAGCACCACGATCGGCAAGAGCTTCACGACGCAGGCGCCGCCCGAAGGGCGGCTCGTGGTCGAGGCGGCGACCCGGGCCGGGACGGGTCTGCGCCAGCGCCAGACTCGGGAGACCTCCGGACAGCACAGCGAGGAGACGACCTACCTCTGGCTCCCCGGTCGCGTCGCGATCGAGCGAATCGTGGTCAGGTACTCCTCGGGAGGCCCGGCGCAGGAGATGCGCTGCGAGTTCGCCCGCCCTCCGACCGCCCTCGAGATCCCGCTCGAGGTCGGCGCGTCGTGGAGCGGGTCGGGGGACTGCCAGGGCGCGCGGTGGAGCTTCTCGGCCACGGTCCGGCGGGCCGAGCGCGTCGAGGTCGCCTCCGAGCCGGTCGCCACCTTCGTGATCGAGGCGCAGATCGGCCTCCGGAGCAACGACATGGACCAGACGTCCCGCAGCGTCACCTGGTTCTCACCCCGCTACCGCCTGAGCGTCCGATCCCAGAACCGCTCCGAGGGGACCTACCAGGGAGTCGAGACCCGCAGCTCCCTCGACTCGGCGCTCGCCGACCCCCGGCCGTCCTAACGCCCGCGAAACCTCCGATTCGCCCTCGGGCCGAACCTGCGATATACACCCACTTGCCATGAACATAACCGTGTGCATCAAGCAGGTCCCCGACCCGAACCAGCCCTACAAGCTCAGCGGTACGAGGCTCGACCGCGAAGCCGTCCAGCCGGTTCTGGACCCCGGGGACGAGTTCGGCGTCGAGGCCGGCCTGAAGCTGGCCGAGGCGCACGGCGGCGAGGTCACCGTCCTCTCGATGGGACCGGCCAAGGCCATGGAGGCCATGCGCCGGGCCCTCTCGATGGGCGCGCACAAGGGGATCCTCGTCTCCGACGAGGCTCTCGCGGGGGCCGACGCGCAGGCGACTGCGCAGGTGCTCGCCGCGGCAATCAAGCGCAACCCGTTCGACCTGGTGATCGCCGGGACGGAGTCGGCAGACGGCTCGACCGGCGCGGTTCCCGCGATGATCGCGGAACTCCTCGGGGTGCCGCAGGCGACCTTCGCCAAGCAGCTCGAGGTCAAGGAAGGAACGTTGACGATCCACCGCCAGACCCAGGAGGGATACGACGTCGTCGAGTGCGCGCTCCCGGCCGTTCTCACGGTGACCTCCGGCGTGAACGAACCGCGCTACCCGACCTTCAAGGGGATCATGCAGGCGAAGAACAAGCCGGTGGAGCAGCTCTCGGCGGCCGACCTCGGCCTGTCGGTGGCCGCCAGCCAGCAGGTTGCGGCGGTGAACCCCGCGCCGGCGCGCGGGCAGGGCGAGATCTTCGAGGACGACGGGACCGGCGCGGCGCGCATAGCCGACTTCCTCAAGAACGCGAAGGTGATCTGATGGCACGCATCTGGGTGTATGCGGAGATGACGGCCGGCGGAGTCGTCGAGAAGACCGCGCTCGAGATCCTCACCAAGGCGCGAACGCTGGACGGAGACGTCGAAGCGGTCGCGCTGGGCCCCGGCGCGACCGCGGCCGCGGCGATCCTCGGCGAGCACGGCGCGAAGACCGTCTACGCGAGCGACGACCCGGTTTACGGCGAGTACGTCGCCTGGCCGGCCTCGCACGCGCTCCACGAGCTGACGAAAGAGCACCAACCGAACCTGATCCTGTTCCCCTCCACCTACGAGTCCCGCGACGTGGCGGCGCGCCTCGCCGCCAGGACCGGCTCGACGATCATGTCGAACGCCACCGACCTGCTCGGGGCAAGCTCGGCGCAGACGGCGATCTTCGGCGGGAGCCTCCTCGTGGACGTGACGCTCGAGGGACCCGACCCGAAGATCGTGCTCGTGCGGCCGAAGTCCTTCGACGCCGAGCCGTCGGGCGGGAGCGCCCAGGTCGTCCCCGTCGAGGTCGCGATCCCCGACGCCGTGAAGAGGTCGAAGCGAGTCGAGCGGATCGTCGCCGAGTCGAGCGGGCCGAAGCTCGAGGAGGCCCCGGTGGTCGTCGCCGGCGGCCGCGGCCTCGGAAACCGCGACAACTGGAAGCTCGTCGAGGAGCTGGCCGGGGCGATCGGAAACGCCGCGGTCGGCGCGACCCGGGCCGTCGTGGACGCCGAGTGGGTGCCGTACGCCCTGCAGATCGGCCAGACCGGAAAGACCGTGAAACCGCGCGTCTACCTCGCCGTCGGGATCAGCGGGGCGACCCAGCACATCGTCGGCATGAAGTCGTCGGACCGGATCATCGCGATCAACAAGGACGCCGAGGCGCCGATCTTCCAACTCTCCGACCTCGGGATCGTCGGCGACGCGCTGAAGATCGTCCCGGCGCTCGTCCAGGAAGTGAAGTCCCGCAAGGCTTGATCCGAGCGCGACGGCTCAGCTCCGACCATGCGGACAGCACGTTGGGCGAACACGTCCCCGGCCGGCGGGGCTCTCGTGGCCCTACCTCATGGTTACCCCGGCAGCGCATTCATCCCCCCAGGGAGTATTACGCACGCACCAACTTATTATGCTTGGCTTGACGCCTGCGATATGCTAACATGACGATATGCGGCGCACATCACTTGAACTCGATGAGGAGCGCTTGACGCAGGTCCAACGGGTCCTGGGGACGACCGGGATCAAGGACACAGTCGACCGGGCGTTCGACGAGGTCTTGCGCGCGGACCTGCGGCGGCGGCTCGCGCGACGCCTGGCGGGCGGCAAGGGCATCGACCGAGGCGAGGAGATCCTCGCGGCCGCGAGACGGTGGGAGCGGTGACGCTCTACCTCGCCGACACGAGCGCCTGGCATCGATCCGGTCACGCGGAGGTCGCCGCCGCCTGGGCGCAACGCCTCGGCGACGACACGCTCGCGACGTGCGCGCAGGTCCGCCTCGAGATCCTCTACAGCGCGCGCAACGTCGAGGCCTACGAGGAGCTCGCCGCCGAGCTGCAAGCCCTGCATCACTTGCCGTGCGGCGCGGAGCAGTTCGACCGAGCCCTGGACGTTCAGCATGAGCTGGCGCAGCGCGGCGGACTGCACCACCGAAGCGTCAAGATCGCGGACTTGATCATCGCCGCCAGCGCCGAGGCGGGCGAGACGGTCCTCTGGCACTACGACGAAGACTTCGATCGCGTCGCCGCGGTCACGGGACAGCCGGCCGAGTGGATCGCCCCACGAGGATCGCTATGATCCTTGCGCGCCGGCGTCTGCCGGGCCTCGGACCAACAAGGCTCGCCGGCCTCGGGTGAAGACCTCCAGAGAGAAGTCGTGACCGCGGATGCCGATCAGGTGGATTCTCACGATGGCCACAGTCTACGTTGCCCTCCTGCTGCTGGTGTTCTGGCCCCTGTTTGACTTCAGCCACAGACCCGCCGGCAGGTTCCCGGCCACCGCAAAGGAAACCTGGCGGACCTGGCTGCTCGTCGGCGCGCTGACGGGAACGCTTCTGTTCTTCACCGCCGCCTACATCGTGACGGTCATTCTCCCCTCGTGGCGCCGCAGCCCTGGGCGGAATGGCAGCGGCGGCGGAGTGGCGAGCGCGAAGGGGTAGCCTGGTTCGCATCCTCAGGCAAGCCGGCCTCACCGCGCGCCGGAGCACCGGCGGCACGTCCCGAGGATCTCGGCGCGGTGCGAGCGCACCCGGAAGCCGCGCCGCCGCGCCACGCGCGCGGCCCACGCCGCCACGTCGCAGTCGGGAATCTCCTCCACGTGTCCGCACCGCTCGCACACCAGATGGTGATGGTGTCCGAGCGAGCAGAGCCGGAAACGCGCCTGCGCGGGGTCGTCTCGCAGGACGTCCAGGACCCCCTCGCCGGCGAGCAGGCGGAGCGCGCGGTAGACGGTCGCCAGTCCGACGCGCCGGCCCGCGGCGCGAAGACGAGCGTGAAGCTCCTGCGCGCCGAGCGCCTCGCCGCCGCGAAGCGCGTCCAGGACGGCCGCGCGCTGGCGAGTCTCCCGGGACCGCGTGGATGCGGGCCGGACCCCTTGAGAGGTCATGCGGCCTCCCCCGCGCGCCGGCGCGCGAGCGCCCCGCGCGCCCGCCGAACCCCGGAGGCGAGCGCGTAGGCGGCGACGGCCACGAGCACGATCGTGCCGCTCGGCGCCGAGTCGGCGCGCCAGGCGATCCCGATCCCCGCAACGGCGGAGGCCGCGCCCACCGCCGACGCGGCGACGAGCGTCGAGCGGAAGCTCCGAACCAGGTTGCGGGCGACTCCCACCGGGATCACCATCATCGCCGCCACGAGCAGGATGCCGACGACCTGCATCCCGACCGCGATCGTGAGCCCTGCGAGCACCATCAACCCGACGTTCAGCGCACGCACGGGAAGCCCGCCGACGGCCGCGGCTTCCTCATCGATCGCGGCTGCGACGAGCCCCCGGTACAGGCCGGCCACCCCGGCGAGGATCACGAGGGCGAGCGCGCCGATCGCCGCCATCTCGGCGGGCGTGACGGTGAGGACCTGGCCGAACAGGAATCCGAACAGGTTCACGTTGAACGTGCCGCTGAGGCTCGCCACCACCACCGCCGTGGCGATCGAGCCGTAGAAGAACAGCGCGAGGACCATGTCGGCCTCTTCGGGGTTGCGCCGGCGCAGCGCGTCGATCCCGACGCCGCCGAGCGCCGCCACGGCGAGGGCGCCGGCGAGGGGGGAGATGCCGAGCCACAGCCCGATCGCGACGCCGGCGAAGGCGATGTGGCCGAGCCCGTCGCCGACGAGCGAGAGGCGCTTCTGCACGACGAACGTCCCGATCGCCGGCGCCGCGGCGCCGACGAGCATTCCGGCCACGAGCGCCGGCCAGAGGAGCGACAGAGCGCTCACGCCCGCCCTCTCATCCCGAGTGGTCCTCCAGGAAGACGCCCACCCGCTCGCGCGCCTCGGCGACCGGCACCTCGTCGATGTGCCCTTGATGGAGCGCGAGCACCCGCGTGAGGGAGCCCGCGACCGCCCCGAGGTCGTGCGCGACCATGAAGACGGTGACCCCATCGCGATTGAGAGCGCCGAGCACCTCCGCGAACCGCTCCTGCGACGCGCGGTCCACCCCGGCCGTCGGCTCGTCAAGCACGAGCAGAGCTGGGTCCGAGGCGAGCGCGCGGGCGATGAGCACCCGCTGCTGCTGGCCGCCGGAGAGTTCCCCGATGCGCCGCCCGGAGAGCCGCGCGAGCCCGACGCGGCCGAGAGCGCGCTCCGCGGCCGCGCGGTCCGCCCTGCGGAAGAACCCGTACGGCGAGTGCGCCCGGCCGGCGGCGACCACCTCGAGCACGGTCGCCGGCACGCGCGGAGAGATCGCCGCCCGCTGGGGCACGTAGCCGAGCCGCGCGCGCGCGCCGAGATCGCCTGCCGGGAGCCCGAACAACCGCGCCTCGCCGGCGGCGGGGGCGAGCAGACCGATCGCCACCCTCAGGAGCGTGGTCTTGCCGCTGCCGTTCGCCCCGACGAGCAGCGCGAACTCACCGGCGGCGACCCGCAGGTCGATCCCCCCGAGAATCGACCCCGATTCATAGGCGAACGAGACCCCGCGCAACTCGAGCGCGGGCCCGGCGCTGGCGCCGGATGCCGCGCCCGGTAGCGCGGCGCGACGATCGGGTGCCGGGCTCACGCCGCCCCCTTGCAGCCGAGCGCCGCCCCGATCGCGGCCAGGTTCCGCCGCATCACCGAGAGAAAGCCGTCGCCGGCCGTGCGGTGCTCCCGGGTCAGGCCCTCGATCGGGTCGAGGAGCGCGGTGCGAGCACCGGCCGCTCTCGCGACCGCCTGCGCCACACGCGCGCTCACGAGCCGCTCGTAGAAGATCGTGGTCGCGCCGCGCTCGCGCGCGAGGCGCGAAACCTCCGCGAGCCGCCGGGGGGACGGCTCCGCCTCCGGCGAGAGCCCGGCGATCGCGACCTGGTTGAGGTCGTAGCGCGCGGCAAGGTATCCGAAAGATGCGTGCGTCACGAAAAGGTCGCGCCGTTCGCAGACCGCGAGCGTGCGCCGGTAGTCCGCGTCGAGGGGATCCAGACGCGCGCGCCAGGCCGCCGCCCGGGCATCGAACGCCGCGCGGCCGGACGGCAACCGGCGCGCCAGCTCGCCTGCGATCCGCCCGGCGATCCGGCCCATGAGTGCAGGATCGAGCCATAGGTGCGGGTCGGAGTCCACGATCGGGAGGCCGGCCAGCAGGTCCACCGCGCGGGAGCGATCCGGGAGCGAGGCGATCGCGTCCTCGACGGCCGGCTGGAATCCGCGGCCGAGCGAGAGCACGAGGTCCGCTCGGCGAAGGCGCCGGAGGTCGCTCGGGCGAAGCTCGAGATCGTGGGGCTCCGCCCCGGCGGGGGTGAGATCGGACACGGTGACGAGGTCCCCGCCGACCTGCCGCGCGGCCTCGGCCAGCGGGTAGAAGGACGCCACGACGCGAAGGGTTCCGCCCCCGCCGGGCGTCCCGGTGCAGGCGCCGGCCGTGAGCGTCAGAGCAAGCGCCGCCCCGAGCGCGCGCGCAGCGTGGCGCGCGTGGCGCGCGCGGATGCTCCCCCGAGGATCCACAGGCCCACGCTAGACGAGAATGAGAACGATTGTCAATAGGCACACCCCACGGGGATGGCCGCTTAGGCGCAATTACGAAACGATTGTTGCGGAAATGCACGCTAAGACGTATCCTCCATCCCGTGGATATCGCGCGACCGGTGGAAGCGGTGATTCCGGGGGCGAGAGGACGCCTGCTCGGCGTCCTTGCCCGAACCACGGAGCCGCTCAACCTCCGGACGGTCGCGCGCCTGGCGGGGGTGAGCCCGGCTCAGGCCGTCCGGGTTCTTCCCGGACTCGTCGCCCTCGGCATCGTCGAACGGCGGGAGGTGCCGCCCTCATCGCTCCTCCTTCTCGCGCGCGGCAATCTCGCCGGGAGGTTGATCGTCGAGCTGTCGGGCCTCGGGTCGGCCCTCCTGGACGCGCTGGCCCGCGCCGGCCGGGAGCTTGACCCGCCTCCCGAGAGCCTCGTGATCTTCGGGTCGTTCGCCCGAGGGGATGCGGTCGCAGGCAGCGACCTGGACGTGCTCTTCGTACGCCCGGCAACCGTCCCAGAAGACGACGATCGCTGGGCAGCCTCGGTCGCGCGGTGGGTTTCTCGTGCGGAGCGGCTGTCCGGCAACCCCGTCAACCGGATCGAGGTCTCCGCTCCCGAGGCGGCCTCCTTCCTCCGGAGCCGCCGTCCCGTGTGGCGCGCCGTCGTGCGCGAGGGGATCGTGCTCGCCGGCCGATCGCCCTCGGATCTCGGGAGGACTCACAGTGCCTGAGTCGGTCCGACGTGCCGGCGCGCCGGAGGCAAGAGCGTACCTCCACAAGGCCGAGGCCTACCTCGAAGCCGCCCGGGCCGACCTCGAGGCCGGGAGGCCGGATCCGGCCACGAGTTGCGCGATACACGCCGGGATCAGCGCAGCCGACGCGATCTCGGCGGCTCGAACCGGAAGGCGTTCCGCCGGGGCGGATCACCGGCAAACGATTGCCCTGCTTCGGAGCGCCGGACGGGAAGGAGCCGAGGCGGCCCGACACCTCGAGAGGCTCCTTCCGCTCAAGAACCTCGCCGAGTACGACTACGCGAGCGTCTCGAGAGCCCGCGCCGAGTCGGCTCTGCGATCGGCGGACCGGATCGTCTCGGTCGCCCGGCGCGCCCTCGCCTCCCTGGGTCGGGCGTAGGAAGAGCGGCGGGGAGCGTCGCGGTCCTCTCGTCGCGCGAAGCCCAGCGCGTCAGCGCGGCGGCATGCGGAGCGCGCCGTCCAAGCGGATCGTCTCGCCGTTCAGCATCGGGTTCTCGACGATGTGGCGGACGAGCGAGGCGTACTCGGACGGCTTGCCGAGCCGGCGCGGGTGCGGGATCTGCTCGGCGAGCGCCGTGCGCGCCGCCTCCGGCAGCATGGCGAGCATCGGGGTGTCGAAGGTGCCCGGCGCGATGGTGCAGCAGCGGATCCCGCGCGCGGCAAGGTCGCGGGCGACCGGCAGCGTCATCGCGACCACGCCGCCCTTCGATGCGGCGTAGGCGACCTGGCCGATCTGGCCGTCGAAAGCGGCCACGCTCGCGGTGTTGACGATCACACCGCGCTCCTCCCCGTCGGGCTCCTGAGAGGACATCTGGGCGGCGGCGATCCGCACTACGTTGAAGGTGCCGACGAGGTTCACCTCGATCACCTTCTGGAACAGGTTCAGCGGATGTGGCCCGTTCTTGTCGACCGTCCGCTGCGCCCAGGCGACCCCGGCACAGCTCACGGCGATGTGGAGCCCGCCGAACGTCTCCACCGCAAGGGCGACGGCGGCCCGAACCTCGTCCTCGTCGGTCACGTTCGTCTTGGCGAAGCGCGCGCGCTCCCCGAGGCGGCCGACCTCGTCCTCGCCCCGCACGTCCAAGACGACCACGCGCGCGCCGGCGCGCAGAAGCTCCTGGGCCGTCGCCAGGCCGAGCCCCGAAGCGCCGCCGGTGACGAGCGCGGTCTTGCCCTCGATCCTCATCTCGCGGGTGAGTCTACAGAGCGGCGCCGGGAGTCCCAAACCGCGCGGGGAAGCCCGCCCAAATCCCGCTGCGCTAGCGCGCGCGGGCTTGCTGGGACGTTAGGGCTCGGAACAGAATAACGTGATTGTTCAGGAGATCCGTTGTAGCCTGACGGTGTGACGGCAGCCGAGGTGACCCTGGGTGAGGTGGTGAGGGCGCTATCCCCTCACCTGGACG
>JACQXY010000083.1 GCA_016208485.1 Acidobacteriota bacterium
GCTGGCAGTGGCCAGCGCGTTCGCGGGCGCGGGGGTGCTCGCCCTCACTCCCCAGTACTGGGAGATGGCCGTGATCCAGGAGGTCTACGCCTTCGAGATGCTCCTGATCATGGGCCTGCTGGCGACGCTGGCAGGACGACGAGAGCTTTCGCGCGCGCGCTCGGCCGCAGCGGGCTTCCTGGCAGGTTGTCTGGTCGCTCACCGGCCGACGGATCTCTTGTTCCTGCCGTTCTTCAGCCTGCTGCTGCGCCGGGAGCCGCATGCGGATGGACGGCCAACGAGCGCGGGCAAGGTCGACTTCCACGTAGCACTGGCAGCGTTCGTCGCTGCCTATCTGCCCTACGCGCACACGTGGTGGCACCTTCGGAACCGGTTTTCGATGAACTACTTCGACTATCCGAAGGACTTCGAGACGTTCGTCTCGATCGTGACGGGGCGGAGCTACGCGGGGCACGTCTTCGCCTTGCCTGCGCTGGAGGCGCTGGCCGAGCTGAAGCGGTTGCTGGCCGTGTTCGCCAGCGAGCTGGGCGGCTGCGCGCTGGCGCTGGCCGCAGTGGGGCTCGTCTGGGGTTCGAGAAAGCGCCGGCCGGAGCTCGCGACGATCGTGGGCGTGGCCCTTGTGAACGCCGTCTTCTGCGCAAATCACCACGCTGTGGAGACCAACACGATGGCGTTGCCTGGGCTGGCGATGGTCTGCTGGCTCGTCGCGTTCGGTGTCGAGGGAACCGTGGCGGCTGCCGGCAAGGCCGGACGCTCGTGGCAGTGCGTCGCGGCCGTTCTCCTGGCGCTGGCGCCCTGGAGCTGGCTTCCCGGCGGCTGGAAGCGCTGCGATCGCTCCTCGTTCGAGGAAGTCAGCCGCTACCTGGCGGACCTCGACGCGCTGCTGCCGCGCGGGGCCCGGCTGATAACGACGACCGACGTCGACACGTTCCCCATGCTCTATGCGCGGTTTGCCCTGGGTCGGCGGACCGATCTCGAGTGGACGACGCTCGAGCGGTGGGACGAGGCCGTCGAGAAGTCGATCGGCCCCGCGGTCGCGGCCGGCCGGCCAGTCTACAGCTCGCTCTTCCTGGGCGACGCAGAGCTGGCGCGCGCCCGGGCGGCGTTCGGACTCTGCCCCGAGGGGTTTGTCTACAGGCTGCTACCTAGGGAGAAGTCCGTCAGCGAGTCAGGGCCGGCGCGACTGGACCTGGCGGATGCGACGCTCCAGGCCTGGCCCGGCATATGCGCTATCCGCGCCACCGGGCCACCCGGCCGCGCGGCCCGACCTGGCGTCCTCGTCGGCTTCGGTTCGGGCCTCGTCGCGACTTCGGGCGCGCTGGTCCCGCTTGCCGCGGCGGGCCGCGCTTGCGGCCGGATCGCGTTCCGCTCACCCATGGGTCTCCAGGCCGGCCGCCACGAGCTCTTCGTGGCAGGCGTCGACATGGCGCTCGTCGAGTCGGAGCTGGTCGCCGGACGACTCGGAAGCTCCGTCGTCTCCATAGCGCCTGCGTCCGCCGACGGCGCGGCCCACTTCAAGGAGCGCGACCTTCGCTATGTCTTCGCCTTGCGGTCGTGCGTGCCATTCGGCGAGCCCTACTACGAAGTCGCCGATGTTCGGGCGCTGGCCCGGATGCTGGCGGCCGAGCTCGCCCCCCAGGGCTCCGTGCAGGTCATCCCCGCGCGCCCCGCGCCGTGAGGCCCGCCTATCCGAGCACCGCGTAGTGAACGAGCTCCAGGCCGGACACGCTGGCGCGGCGCTCTTCCAGCCGCACCACCCCGGGGACCAGCGCGCGCTGGGCGGCTGCCGTGAGCAGCACCTCGTCACCGGCCGCGATGTCTTCGCCCAGCTTGGAGGCGAGGTTCATCTCGTCGCCGTACAGGTCGTGGCGGTCCATCAGCAGGATGCGGCCGAACCCGATGCCGATCGACAGGTGCAGCTGGCGATCCGGCGGTAGCTTGCGGTCGAGCTCCAGCGTCTGGCGCCGCACCTCGCGCGCGGTCCTGAGCGCGTCCTCCACGCACTCGAAGACCGCCATGATGTTGTCCCCCTCGGTCTTGACCAGCTCCCCGTGGTTCACCTCCACGACCGGGAGCGAGATGTCCCTCATCTGCTGGATCATCGCCAGGAAGTGGATGATGCCGTACTGGGCCACGATCCGGGAGAAGCCCGACATGTCCGAGACGTAGATGGCCCGCTCGGCCCGGAAGATCTTCTGGATCTCCAGGTCGATGCGGGCCGCCTGGTCCGGCTCGCGGTTGCGCTGCCTGAGCAGCTCCTGCAGGTGGTCGGGCGAGTTTCGTTGCATCGGGGTGGCGCCATCCTAGCCGATGGCGACATTGCCCGTCGACGTCGGGCACAGCGCGGCGGCCGGCGTGCGATGATCGAGGCGTGAAGCAGGCGTGGGCGAGCGACCGGATGCGGGGAGGCTGACGTGCCGAGGGTGATTGTCGTGGGCGCGGGGCCGGCCGGGCTGGCGAGCGCGATCTTCCTGGCGCGAGCAGGTGTGGAGGTGCTGGTGCTCGAGGGCGCGCCCGGGCTCAGGGCGCGGCCGGGAGGGGAGGGGATGATGCCGCCCGGCGTCGCACAGCTCGCGGAGCTGGGCGTGCTCGAGGCTGTGCGCGCGCGCGGGGCGAGCGCGTTCCAGGGGATCGCCTACTTCGACGGGGGAAGGGAGCTGGCGCGGGCGGACTTTCCGGCGCCGCCGGCCGTGGCGGGAGGGCTGCGGGCGGATGGGGCGGCAGGAGACGCCGGGCTGGGCGTTCGCCGGCCCGGACTCGAAGTGGCGTTGCTCGGGCGGCTGTCGGGGCTGGGGTCAGAGGAGGTGCGATTCGGCTGCGCGGTGCAGGGGTTGGTCTGGCGGGACGGCCGCGTGGCTGGTGTTGCGCTCAGGGACCGACGGGAGCTGGCTGCCGCGGTGCTGGGGGCCGATGGGCTGAAATCGACGGTGCGCCGCATGATCGGCGCAGAGTCGCGGCCGCGGCGGGCGGGTGCCCGATTCGGAGTCTGCGGACATTTCGAGTGGGAGTCGAGCCGGCCTCAGATGACGCATGTGCAAGTGCATCTCGTGGAGGGCGGGGAACTGTACCGCACGCCCTGCGGGGCGGGGGTCGAGGGGTGGATCTTTCTCTCGCGAGAGGAGGTCGTCCGGGGCTGGGTATCCCGAGGTGGACGCGGGCTGTCGGCCGGCTTCGAGGCCCACGCCAGGTCGGTGCCCGAGCTGGCAAGAGCTCTCGAGGGTGCGCGACTTCTCGGGCGCGTGGGCGCCGTAGGTCCGCTTCAGGCGCCGGCGACTCGGCGCTGGGCGCCCGGGGTCCTCCTGGTCGGCGACGCCGCGGGCTTCCTGGACGCGCTCACGGGCGAGGGGCTTGCGCTCGGGCTCACGACGGCCCGCGCGGCCGTGGAGCTGCTTCTGGAATCCGGGCTGCGCGTGGGGTTTTCCGAAGGGCACCGATATGAGCGCGCGTGGCGTGACGCGACGCGTCAGCCCTGGGCGCTGACGCGCGCGCTGCTGTTCCTGACGGCCCGCCGCTGGCTTGCGCTCCAGGCTCTCGGGCGCCTGGGCCGCCACCCGGACGCGATGCGCCGACTGCTGGGAATCAACTGCGGCTACGGCGGACTGGGGCGGTTCCTTGCCGCTGATCTTCCTCGCCTGATCCTGGGCTGAGGCTCACCGGGAGCTCGCGCCC
>JACQXY010000084.1 GCA_016208485.1 Acidobacteriota bacterium
CGCCGGCATGAGCACGGGCCCGGCGCCGAGCCCGCGCGCCGCCGGCGCCGCGAGCCCCGCGAGCGCCCGACCAGGGAGGACCGCGAGAGCGGCCGCCGCGCCGAGCGCCGGGGCGGCGAGCCACGCGCCGCGGTCCGGCACCCCCGAGGCGAGCGGCGCTGCGGCGAGCCGCGGAGCCGCGGCCACGAGAACGAGCGCCGCCGCCGCGGCGCCGAGCCCTGCCGCGGCCGGCCACCCCGTCGCCCCCCCGGACCCGAGAAGCCCTTGGAGCAGCGCGACCGCCCCTGGCAGCGCCGCGCCGGCAGCCCAGAGCGCGACCGTCGGGCGCGCGGCTTCGCCCAAGGCGCAGGCCCGTCCGAGCAGAGGCCAGGTCGAGAATCCCGCCGCCGCGAGCAGCGCGGCGGCGCCGAGGCCGGCGGTGCCTCCGGCGGCGACCGCGACCGCGATGAGCCCCACGTGAGCCGAGGCCGCACCGGCCACGCTCCCTTCCCTCGCCGCGCGCCACGCGCCCCACATCATGGTCGCGGCGCCGAGTGCGGCGGCCGCCCACGAGATCGGCCGGCCCGTCCCGGCGGACCAGGCGAGCAGCGCGATCCCCTGGGCGCGCATCGCGCCGAGCGCAAGCGACCACGTCGCCGGGCCGGCCGCCATCGAGTCCTCGACCGGCGAGGCGCCGGGGACCAGGCCGAGCCGGATCGCCGCCGCCGCGAGCAAGAGGGCCCCGCTCAGCACTCCGCCGCGCGGCGGGGTCCCAAGCCCGGCGCGCGCCGCGAGGACGAGCCCGGCCAACGCGAGCACGTCGCTTGCGAGGAAACCGGCGGCGGCTCGCCGCGCGCGCAGCGCCGATCCGAACCCGCGGGCGACGGACGCGACTCCGAGCGCCGCCGTGGTCGCCGGCAGCAGGAGCCCGGCCGCCACAGACCCGCCGGCGAAAAGCGAGGCCGCGGCCGCGCCGGCGCCGGCGAGCGCGGCCGCCTCGGGGATCGCCGCGCGCTCGCCTTGGCGCTCGCCATCGCCATCGCGCTCGCCATCGCGCCGTCCGAGCGCCACGACCGGCGCGAGGAGCGCCCCCAGCGCCAGGAGCGCCCGCCAGGGGTCCACGACGACCCCGCGCGCGAGGATCGGCCCGCCTCCCACGGCTCGAGCGAGAAGTGCGGCGCCTGAGCCCATCCCTCCAAGGAGCGCGGCTGCGCTCACGGCCCGCCGCGCCGTCCCCCTGAGGGCTAGCGCGGCCACTGCCGCGAGGACCGGACCCGCGAGGGTTGCCGCGACAATAGCGTTCACAGCGCCCCCCCGGCGATCACGAGCGCGAGCGCGGCGGCCGCGAGCGCGCCGGCAGCGAGCGGCGCCCTCCTCCTGCCGGCGAGCGCGGCCCCGGCGAGCACCGCTCCGGCAAGCATGCCGCCGGCCAGAACCCACGGCACCAGGTCGCCCGCGCGAGTCACCTGCGGTCCAGAAAAGAGCGTGACGAGCAGGGCGCCCTGCGCCACGAGCGCCCCGGCCTCCAAGCGCACCGCGACTGGATCCGTCCGCACGATCCCGCGCCGGCCGCGCGGCCCCCCGCTCGCCGGGCGCCCGAACCCGGGGCCCGCGAGCGCGAGCACCCCGGCCGCGAGCGCGAGCCACGCGCCGGCGACCGCGAGCGCGCTCCCTCGGACGACGGCGAGCCCGGCCACCGCGTTCGCCCCACGGACGTCGGCGAGGTCGGCCGAGCCCGCGCGCGCGAGGCCCGCGACGACCACGAGCACCCACGCCGGAGCGAAGAGCGCCTGGCGGAGGAGCGAGTGCGCGGCGAGGGCCTCGGCCACCGACCCCGGGCCCGCCCGTCCGGCGGAGGCCGCCGCGCGGGCGCCGCAGGCGAGCAGGAGCGCCGCGGCGGCGCTCCCCCCGAGACGGCCGGCAAACAGAAGCGCGGCCCCCCCGAGGGCACCCGCCCCCGACGCGACCGCGACCCGGCGCGCCGTGGCCCCCGCTCCAGGCGACAGACTCACGAGAGCAAGGCTACCCGGCGCCGGGCGCGCGGAGTGTGAGCCTGCAGTCGTACTCGCTCTCGAGCGACAGCGAGTCGTTCGGCACGCCATCATCGACATCGACGAGGAGCGCCGCCTCGTCCTCGTGGAGCCGGGCGAGCCAGCCGGGCGCGAGGATCGGCACCCCCTCCACCTCCCCGACGCGCTCGCTGCCCGCCTCCGGCAGGTAGTGGTCGTAGAGGTAGGGCGCAGTCGAGTCGCAGCACCCGGTGCCAAGCACCATCACGAGATCGTCCCGCCCGTCCTCTCGAACCCGCCGGACGATCCCTTCGACGGCAGCAGTGGCCCGCACGCGCACGGGTGGATTCTAGTGTCCCGAGGTGTGCGCGCGAGGACCGAGCCCTCCACCAAGGGGAGAACGGCGTTCTCTACATTGGGTCAGACCACGGCGAGGCGCGCGATCGCCCACCGCAGTGCCCTGCGGAAGCGGAGCAGCTCCTCGGGTTTCACCAGGCCACATCCACCGCCGCGAGCAGCACGAGCCCCGCGCCCGCCTCCAGACCGAGTGAGTAGCGCCCCGGCGGCGCGGCGTCGAGGGACATCGTCCAGAGCCCGTAGTCGCTCCCTCGGGACGTGCGAATCGACATGATCCCCTGGTCTGCCCTGAACCATGCGTTCGCCCCCCGGCGGAACCTGAAAGGCCGGAAGGTTCCTCGAACGGGGGTCGGCGATAGGTCCCACTCGCGCAGGAGACTGATTCCGGTCTGACCCCAGCGCGCGCCGCTCCACCGCCCGGAGACCTCCAGCGTCACGCGGCCTGGGGCCTCGGAGGCGCAGAAGATGAGCACGGCGCGCGGTCCACCCGCGTACCAGGAGAACTCGATATACCTCGGCGCAGGGTCGCGCGGAAGGAGCGTGGCGTTGTAGCCGGCGAAGTGATCCGTCTTGCCTGCCCTGCGCTCGAACTCGAAGCAACCTTCGGTGCGCACCGGCCGCGCGGAGGTCTGTGTGATGCGCAGGTACCCGGGACCCCGCAGCGTCCCGGACCACCAGAGGTTGCCCCAGACATCGAGGCGCTGGGCGGATGCGCCTGCCGGTGCCAGGGCGAGTAGAGCGGCGAGGCAGGCGCATCCCACCCAGCGCCGCTTCATGGGGTAGCCGCCGCGTAAGCCCCGCAGAGGACTCGGGGGTTCTTGATCGAGCGGTACCCGGGCGTGGCGGCGTTCCAGGTGCGGCCTCCGGTGCGGAGCGGCTCCTCGGACTTCACCAGGCCACGTCCACCGCCGCAAGCATCACCAGTCCCGCCCCCGCCTCCAGGCCGAGTGAGTAAGCACCCGGCGGCGCGTCGTCGAGGAACATCTCCCAGAGGCCGTAGTCGGTGCCTCGAGACGTGCGGATCGACAGGAGCCCCTGGTCCGCGATGACCCATGCGTTTGCTCCCCGGCGGAACTTGAAGGGCGGAAACGTTCCTCGAACGGGGGTCGGCGACAGGTCCCACTCGCGCAGGAGGCTGATCCCGGCCTGACCCCACCGGGCGCCGCTCCACCGCCCGGAGACTTCCAGGGCAACGCGGCCTGGGGCTTCGGAGGCGCAGAAGACCAGCACGTCGTAAGGGCCGCCCGCATACCAGTAGGACTCGATACCGCGCGGTGAGGGCTCGTGCGGAAGAAACGAGGGGCTGTAGCCGGCCAAGTGCGTCGTCCTACCCCCCCCACGCTGGAACTTGAAGCATCCCTCGGTGCGCACCGGCCGCGCGGAGGTCTGCATGATGCGCAGGTGTCCGGGACCCCGCAGCGTCCCGGACCACCAAAGGTTGCCCCGGACGTCGAGGCGCCGGGCGGACGCGCCTGCCGGCAGCACGCTGATAAGAACCAGGAAGCAGGCGCATCCCACCCAGCGTCGGTTCATGGGGTGGCCGCCGCGTAGGCTCCGCACATCACGCGGGGGTTCTTGATCGAGCAGTACCCGGGCGTCGCGGCGTTCCAGGTGCGCCCTCCGGTGAGGTCCCACCACTGATGGCTCTTCGCGGAGAGGACCTTCCCGGCCGGTACCACAAACGCGACATCCTCTACCTCGCAACGGAAGTGATCCGGGCAAATCTCCTTCCAGATCTCGACTTCCCCCGCGTAGATGTGAACGTCGGTGACGTAGGGCACCGGGGCAGTCGGCCCGCACAGGCCCTCGGCCACCACGGAGACCTTGCCCCTCACCTGCAACGGGGAGGTATCCTCCGTGAGTTCAGAGAGCACCATTCGGATCGTCGCCGTGCAGGCGAGCGCGTCGGAGCCCTTGCTTCCGACGGCGGTGCCCCCGACGCCGACAACTGGGGTCTTGGCGGCGCTCCATCCCGGAACGAGCACCGCGAACACCAGAGCAAGTCCGAAGATCCGCTTCACGACTCCTCCTCTCCGCTTCGGAGGTTGTCCACAGAAATGCTCTCACGACGGACTCGTTGCTTCACCGGGAAATGTCCTCGGCCGGGGAAGCGTTGTACCGCGGGTTCGGGCGGACAAGGAGGCGAACGCCGCCGAGAGCGCCGACAAACGCTACGACCGCGCGAGCGTGAGGATCCAGCGGGCGCGCGTGCGCCTCGGGCTTCGGGCGACGAGCAACTTCCCGAAACCCCAAGGGAGGCTGAGGGAGCCTTCGAAAGCGGGCCGGGCTACTCGCCGACGGCCCGGCCGCCCGAGGCCGGAGCCCAGCGCCGGCCGGTCGTGACGCTCTGGACGAGGTGGTTCCACGAGCAGCGCATGCAGACCTCAACCACGTATGTGACGAACTCGTCGACCCGCCCACGCATCTCGGCGATCTCCGCCCGCCGGCGCACGTACCCGCTGGAGCGCTTCAGATGATCTCCGTATGCGTACAGGACCAGCCGGAGCGCACGCTTCTCGCAGATCGGACAGGGCTCGCGGATCTCCTCGCCGACGAACCGCGCGGCCCGGAGCAGCTCCGGGTGCGCGTCGCACGCCTCGGTGAGCGACAGGAACCCCATCCGGATGGCCCGGAGGTGCGCCCGCCGCGCGAGCCGGTAGTCCACGGTCGGCATGGTCCGGCCATTGTACGCCCCGCGTCCCGCATCGCCGGCAACAAGACGAGTCCCGCCGATGACTCTCGCCCGGCCCGGGCGGTGCGTGTTTGACACACACCCCTCTCCGGAGCCACAATGCATCGGAGCGATATATCGGAGTGATATATCGCTCCGGCACATGGTTTCGGGCAAACGAGGGAAAGCGGAAGGGATCGGCGGATGCTTGAGCTGGCGGTGCTCGGCCTTCTGAAGCAGAAGGCGATGCACGGCTACGAGCTGAAGAAGCAGCTCGCTGAGGAGTTGGGCTTCTTCCGCCAGTTCTCCTACGGCTCCCTGTACCCGACCCTGAAGCGGCTCGCGCTCGAGGAAGCCGTCGAGATGGAGTACGCGCGCGGAGAGACGCCGCGCCGCAAGAACGTCTACCGGATCACTCCGAGGGGTGAGGCGGCGTTCGCCACGCTGCTGGAGGAGTCCGGAGCGGAGGCGACGGAGTCGCGGGAGGCCTTCATGCTCCGCCTCGCGTTCTTCCGCTACATGAACCCGGAAACCCGGCGCCGGCTGCTCGAAGGACGCCGCGGCTACCTGCAGGAGCGCCTCGCCAAGCTGCGCGAGTCGCTGAAGAGGCTTCGCGAGCGGATGGACTCTTATTCCGTGCAGCTCATGAATCACCGGGTGGACGACACCGAGCACGACCTCCGCTGGCTGGACGACCTGCTGGAGAGGGAGCGCCGACTGGGAGCCGAGCCCGCTCTGCCGACGAGACCGGCGGCCGAGGGCTCGTGAAAAGGGGGAAGCCGATGAAGAACGGAAGCGGGAACGGCAGGGTGAGAGTCGCGATAGCCGGCACCGGCAACTGCGCCTCCTCGCTCGTTCAGGGGGTCTCCTACTACGCCGGAGCCTCGTCCGAGGAGGACGTGCCCGGCCTCATGCACGTGGACCTCGGCGGATACCACGTCCGGGACGTGGAGTTCGTCGCCGCGTTCGACGTGGATGCGAAGAAGGTTGGCCGCGACCTGTCGGAGGCGATCGCCGCCCAGCCGAACAACACGATCCGCTTCGCCGACGTTGCCCCGACCGGGGTGGAGGTCCTGCGCGGCCCCACCCTCGACGGGCTCGGCCACTACTACCGCCAGACGATCGAGGAGTCGCCGGAGTCGCCGATCGACGTCGCCGCGGCGCTTCGGGACGCCGGCGCCGACGTCCTCGTCTCCTACATGCCGGTCGGGAGCGAGGCCGCGACCCGCTTCTACGCCGAGGCCGCGCTCGCCGCCGGCACCGCGTTCGTGAACTGCATCCCGGTCTTCATCGCGAGCACGCCGGCGTGGGCCGACCGGTTCCGCGCGGCGCGCCTGCCGATCATGGGGGACGACATCAAGAGCCAGGTGGGCTCGACCATCATCCACCGCACCCTCGCCAAGCTCTTCGAGGACCGCGGCGTCCGGATCGAGAACACCTACCAGCTCAACTTCGGCGGCAACATGGACTTTATGAATATGCTCGAGCGCGAGCGTCTGATCTCGAAGAAGATCTCCAAGACCCAGGCCGTCACCTCGAACATGACCCACGAGCTGCCGAAGGAGTCGATCCACATCGGGCCCTCCGACCACGTGCCGTGGCTCGCGGATCGCAAGTGGGCGCACATCCGCATCGAGGGGCGCGGCTTCGGTGACGTCCCGCTCACGGCCGAGCTGAAGCTCGAGGTCTGGGACTCGCCGAACTCCGCCGGCATCGTGATCGACGCCGTGCGCTGCGCCAAGCTCGCCCTCGACCGCGGGATCGGCGGTCCGCTGATCGGACCGGCCGCGTTCTTCATGAAGTCCCCGCCGGCGCAGTACCCCGACGACGTCGCGCGCCAAATGGTCGAGGACTTCATCGCCGGCGCGGGCCTTCCCCAGGGCAACGGCGCGCGCCCGGTGGCGCGCATCGACGTCTCGCGGAGCTAGCCGGCCCGTGGCGGGGGGACCCGCCCCCACCACGCGGCAGCGGGTCCGCGAGGTCCTCGCCGGGCAAGGCTTCCGGAGGTTCTTCGCCGCGCGGTCCGCCTCGCAGCTCGGAGACGGGATCTTCCAGCTCGCCGCGGCCGACATCCTGATCTTCAAGGAGCCCGGCTCGAATCCGGCGCTGCGCCTTGCGGCGGTCACGGCGATCACGCTGATTCCGTTCAGCGCCATCGGGCCGTTCGTCGGGGTCTTCATCGACCGCTGGGACCGGAGGCGGATCCTCACGCTCACTCCGGCGCTCCGCGCGCTCCTCGCCGCGCTGCTCCCGGCCGCCGCATCCTCCACCGCGCTCCTCGGTCTCGTCGTGCTCGTGGTCCTCTCGGCAAACCGCTTCTTCCTGGCGACGATGGGCGCCGCGCTCCCCCAGCTCGTCCCCGAGGACGATCTCCTGGTGGCGAACTCCGTGGCGAGCGCCGGCGGGAGCGTCGCCAACGTGGTCGGGCTCGCCGCCGGCTCCGCGCTGTCGAAGCTCGTCGGGGGGCCGCGCACCGGCTTGATCGCGGCGGCGGCGTTCCTCGGCTCGGCCCTGCTCGCGCGCCTGGTCCGCGTGCACCGTGGTTTCGAGGCCGAGCCCGGACCGCTCGGTGAGGAGCTTCGGGAGGTCCTCCGCGAGATGGTGGACGGCATCCGGCAGGTGCGCGGGAGCCGGCGCGTCGTCTACGCGCTCTCGTCGGTCGCCACGGTCCAAGTCCTCGTCGGCGCGATGACCGGCTCGGTGGTGTTCTACTTCGTCGCCCAGCTCGGCCTCTCGGTGGACTCCGCCGTCGCGCTGCTCGGCAGCCTCGCGGTGGGCATCGGCGTCGGCGTCGCGCTCGTGCCCTTCGCCGCGCGCGCCGCGGGGGAGGACCGAGTGATCCCGCTCGCCTTTGGGATCGCCGGGGTCGCGGTCGCCGCCGCGGGGGCGCACCTGTCGCGGGGGACGGTCGCGGCCGGGGCCTTCTTCGTCGGGGTCTCCTACGCATTCGCGAAGATCCCCGTGGACACCATCGTCCAGGAGGAGATGCCCGATGCCTTCCGCGGGCGCGCCTTCGCGGTGTACGACATGCTGTTCAACCTCGCGCGGGTCGGAGGCGTCGCCGTCGTGGCGGTCGCGCTCGGCCGCGCCCCGCGCGCGGCGCCGATCGTCGCAGGGATCGCGGTCGCTTACCTCGGGGCGATGGGGTTGTTCCTCTCCTGGGAGCGGCGCCTCCAGCTTGCCGGGCCGGGGGGAGCGGTGGACGTATCCTCGGAAGGGATGCGGTGGCACCTGCGGGGACGGCGCGCGCCGGGCGAGCGCGGGGCGCCCGGCGCACCCGGCCACGGCGCCCCAGGGGCGAGCGCGGCCGGACCCGGCGCCAGCGGGAGCGGCTCCGGGCTCCTGGAACCCGGTGAGATGGTGATCGTTCGCTCTTATGCGGGAGCGCGCGCCGACGAGGAGCCGCGCGCGGTCGTCGTCGGCGGGAGCGAGATCCCGGTCGAGGAGGTCGAGTGGCGCGCGGTCGAGGAGCGCGGCGGCGAGCGCCGGCGGATCTTCGTCGTCCGCATCGCCGGAGCCCGGGCGCGGCTCGCCATGGCGGAATCCACCGGACGGTGGGAGGTGGAGCGAATCCTTCCCATCCGGAACCGGGAGTAGGGATCCTGACACCCCAGGGCGAACGCTCCCGGGTGGGCCCAAGCCCCGAAACACCCGCGGTGAGTCATCAAGCCGGGCCGGCGGGAGCCGAGATTCGCTGTAGAAGGCGAAGGGACTGGGAATGAGCCTCGGGGACTACGTACGGGACCGGCGCAGGCGCCGGGCGGCCGATCGCGCGGCCGCGCGCCGCAAACCCGAGACCGCCTTCGTGCTCTCGGGCGGCGGGGTGCTCGGCGCCGTCCAGGTCGGCCAGCTCTACGGCCTTCTCGAGCGCGGAATCATGCCCGACGCCGTGGTCGCCGCCAGCGTCGGCGCCCTGAACGGCGCGCAGATCGCCGCGGATCCGACCCTGGAGAGCGTCGAGCGCACAGCCCACACCTGGATGCGGCTCCGCTCCGACGACCTGTTTCCCGGGAGCCGCGTCGCCAAAGCGTGGAACGTCGTCTCGCGCGGCGACCACATCTACCCGAACGACGGCATCCGGCGGCTCGTCGAGCGGATCCCGGTCCGCACCTTCGAGGAGTGCGCCGTCTCATTCCACACCTGCGCGACGAACCTGCGCACCGGGGAGGAGCGGTGGTTCTCGAGCGGCCCGCTGATGCCGGCGATCCTCGCCTCGACCGCGCTGCCCGGCATCTTCCCGCCGGTCGCGATCGACGGGGAGCTGTACGTGGACGGAGGGGTCGTGAACAACGTGCCGATCTCGCGCGCGATCGACCTCGGCGCGCGGAAGATCTACGTGCTCACCTGCTCGGCTCCGCAGCGCGACTCCCGCCCGATCCGCCGGCCGCTCGACGTGCTCGTGCAAGCGTTCGCCCACTCGCGCGCCGCGCGGGTCTCCCTCGACCACGAGCGCTTCGCCGGGCGCGCCGAGATCGTCTTGATGCCGACCTTCGACCCGGGCTTCATCCGATACGACGACCCGTCGCAGAGCGAGCGGCTCATCTCGCGCGCGCGAGAGCTGTCGCGGCACTTCCTCGACGGCGAGCGGGCGCTCGAGGCGTAGCGCGCTCCCGCGCGCCGGCCCGTTCGCCGGCCCCCCAAGGATCTCCGCTACGCGGCGTAGCGACGGATCTCAACACCAACCCCTTGGCTCGCCGCACGCTCGACCTCAGCCAGCAGGGCTTCCGTGACGACCTCGTCGACGTAGGCTTCGCCACAGTTCCCGCAGACCTCAGCCGGGACCCCCTTGATGACGAGCGTTGTGGGTCCACGCTCCAGCGTGATCGTGGTTTCTCCCGGCGCCGTCTCTCCGTGCTGGCAGATCACGCATTCCATCACTCTAGCCTCCGTCGAAACGTCGAGTCCCATTGTGCCTCATCCGGCTCGTAGACGGCAGGCGATGATGGTGCACTCGCCGCCAAGATCTTCCGCAGCCACGACGTGGAGAGCGCGGCCCCCAGGCCTTCCGAGGAGGAGGCCACTCGGGTAGGGTCGATCCTCAGCCTCCTCTCCAACCCGATCCTGGACCGGCGCGTGAAGCGGGGTCTCTACTCGCGCCACGGTGTGCACGGGTACCGGGTCGTCGATTCCGAGCTTGGCTTTGACGGAAGACGACACACTGGTTAGAATACTGACCAGTCATGTCGGAGACCATCCCGTTCACAGAGGCGAAGGCGCACCTTTCCGAACTCGTCGACGGGGTGGTTCGCGAGCGCGACCGGGTCTACATCACTCGCCAGGGAAGGCCGGCCGCGGTCCTCATCAACCCCGACGAGCTCGAGGCCCTCGACGAGACGGTGGAGATACTCCAGGACAAGAGGCTCCTGGAGTCTCTTCGGCGATCGCGTCGCGAAGCCGCCGCCGGGAAGCGCCTCCGCCTGAAGGACCAGATGTAGTTGGCCTACCAGGTGGATATCACTCCGGAGGGCCTTCGACACCTCCGGAAGCTCCCCGAGAAGGTGCGAGAGGCCGTCCTGGAAACCATCTCCGGCTCCATCGCAACCAACCCCCATCGTGCCGGCATGCCCCTTCGTGGCGAACTCGAAGGCCTCCACTCAGCGCGACGTGGCGACTTCCGGGTCATCTACGAGATCGACGGCGAGCACAAGGCGGTGATCGTCCACCGTGCTACCCATCGGGGGAACGCGTACCGTCCCCGATGAACTCGCAGGGGCATCTTCGATCCCGTCTGCCGTACGATCAGGTCCGCGCGCGGATGCCGAAGACGCGCCAGCGGCGCGGCGGCCAGTAGCAGGCGCGCACGATCCCCCGGAGGGCCCCGCCACGAAACGGCCCGAGCTGCCTGCTGTCCGTGCTCTCCGCGGGGTTGTCCCCGACCAGCCAGTACTCGTCGGCGCCGAGGGTCCCGTGCCCCGGGACACCACCCCCGGGGAGCGCGGCGACGCGCTTCACGATCTCGATGCCGCCCGCGCGCGCGGCGACGACGATGTCCCCCCGGCGCGGCCGGCCCTCCCGGACCCGGGTCACGAGAAGGAAGCTCCCCGGCCGGATGGCCGGGAGCATGCTCTCCCCCCGCGCGCGGACCGGGAAGGCCTGGGTCCGCCGGGCGAGGCGGCGCCAGGCGATGCCGCCAAGGGCCACCCCGAGTGCCGCAAGGAGCACCGGGCGAAGCCAGGCGGGGCGCCGGGCGCCCCCGTCGTCGGTCACCGCGAAGATGGTATACGTGAAGTGGGACAGCACCAGGGGTCCGGCGACCGCGGGGCGGTCGCCGGGAGGAAGAAGGGGGGAGAACCATGGCTCTTCGCGACTGGCTCGCGCCGGAGCGCACCGTCCACGCCCACTGCGACCTGCCGTGCGGCGTCTACGACCCGGCTCAGGCCCGCATCGAGGCCGAGTCGGTGAAGGCGATCCAGGAGAAGTACCAGGCCAACCAGGACCCGCACTTCCGCGCGCGCGCCGCCCAGATCAAGGAGGAGCGCGCCGAGATGGTGAAGCACCACCTGTGGGTGCTCTGGACCGACTACTTCAAGCCCGAGCACCTGAAGGCGCACCCGAACCTGCACCAGCTCTTCTGGGACGCGACCAAAGCGGCAGGGCAGGCGAAGAAGACGGTCGACCCGAACGACGGCCAGAAGCTCCTCGACCTGATCGGCGAGATCGACAAGATCTTCTGGGACACCAAGAAGGCATAGCGCCCGAGCGCGGAAACCGCGCTCGCCGGAGCGGGAGCGCGGTTGCCGTGTGGCCTTGATAGGCCTATGATAGGCCTATGGCCCGCCAGGAGACGATGGTTCAGCTCACCGAGGAACTCCGGAGGGCCTTGGACCAGGAAGCCTCGCTCCGAGGCGTGTCTCGCTCGGCGATCATCCGCGAGGCCGTGACGCAGTACCTGGCCTCGTCCAAGCAGGCATCCATAGCCGAGGCCATCGTCGAGGGGTACCGGCGCATTCCGCCCGGCACGCCCGATGAATGGGGGGACCTCGCCGCACAGGTCGATGCCGCAACGGATGAGACGCTTCAGCGCCTCCGCGCCGAGGAGCGCGCACGGGGCCTCGAACCGTGGTAGCCCGCGGCGAGATCTGGTGGCACGAGCACCCCGGGCAGGGGCGGCGGCCCTATCTCGTCCTCACGAGAACGGAGGCGATCCCCGTTCTCAACCAACTTCTTGCCGTGCCCGCCACGCGGACCGCCCGAGAGATCCCAACGGAAGTGCCGCTCGGGCCCACCGACGGCATGCCGGAGAGCTGCGTCCTCGCGCTCGACAACATCACGGTCGTGCGAAAGACGCTCCTCGCCGAACGGATCACCGCGCTCGCTCCCGATCGCATGCGCGAGGTCTGCGAAGCGCTCGCCGCCGCGACCGCCTGCGGAGACCCCCTGCCCTGAACGGGGAAGCGGTCACCGCTGAGGCGCTCGCCGACCCCACCGCCGCATGGGCTCCTTGACGCGCTGCATTGCCTGCTGCACAATACGCAGCGCATGATGCTGCGCAAGACGGTCAACCTACAGGGCGAGGACGCGGCGGCCATCCAGCCTTTCCTCGCCGACGGCCCCGATCGCCAGGAGCTGGCCCGCATGGTCGGGGAAGAGGCGCCTCTCTACTCCGAGAGCGCGGCCCTCC